>CAYRBW010000030.1:16994-17457 GCA_964422575.1 uncultured Limnohabitans sp. | reverse complement strand
ACAACTTCTCGGGTGTGTGGGATGGCTATTTCGTTGCGCCAGTTGCGGGGGCTTATTCATTCGGCGGCACAAATGATGACAACATGACAATAACCGTCAGAGGCGTCCAACAATACAATCAGTCGTGCTTTGCTGTAGCTCCATGCTATACCACTAATTCAGTAACATTGGCCCAGGGCGAGGTTGTCTCCATAAAAGTTGTCTACCAAGAGCTTGGCGGTGCCGCCCGTGGAGATGAGACCCACGCCCAAGGCGTGCAGTTCTTTCGCTAGATTGACGATGCCGGTTTTGTCAGAGACGGAAATCAGGGCTCTCATGGGGGCTTTCTTCTACAAAGTTCAAATCAAAGGGGCCGGGGTACACGGCTGCAGCAGGCATTCATCAGGGGCCGGGCACCGCCCAATCACCCGGATTCATTTCAGGAGCTCATGCTCCAGCAGTTTCTTGCGCAAGGTGTTGCGGT
>CAYRBW010000030.1:0-16984 GCA_964422575.1 uncultured Limnohabitans sp. | reverse complement strand
GTCATCACCACATCGAGCAGGGGCTTTTCAACCAGCTTGACCAGCATGTCGTAAAGGCCCGTTGGCTCGGTGCCGTCCAGGTCGCGGAAATAGTTTTCCAGGTTACCCCGGATGCAGGTTTCTATGGATTGTTGTTCGCTCATTCAGATGTCTCCAGAAACGGCTGGGCACGGGACACGGGCAGGCGGTCCATCTGGCTGGCCAGGCCATCCAGAAAGTGCGCCACCGCCGCCAGCTGTTGCTGCGCCGTTTCGAGGGTGTTCATGTGTTCACGGAATGCATCGCCGCCGGGCAGTGCACGCACATACCAGCCAATGTGTTTGCGTGCCGAGCGCACGCCGGTGTATTCGCCATACAGGCCGTAATGGTCTTGCAGGTGCTCCAGCAGGGCGCGGCGCACCTCGACCACCAACGGTGGGGCCAGGTGCTCGCCTGTGGCCAAAAAGTGGCCGATCTCCCGGAAGATCCAGGGGCTGCCTTGCGCGGCACGGCCAACCATCACGGCGTCTGCGCCAGTGGCCCACAGCACATCGCGGGCTTTTTCGGGGGAATCGATGTCGCCATTGGCGACCACCGGGATCTTGAGGGCCATCTTGACGGAGGCCACGGTGTCGTATTCGGCAAATCCTTTGTAGCCCTGCTCACGGGTGCGGCCATGCACGGTGACCATCTGCACGCCAGCGGCTTCAGCGGCGCGGGCCAGGTTCAGGGCATTTTTTTCGGCATCGCACCAGCCGGTGCGCATTTTTAAAGTCACGGGCACGCCGTGCGGCAAAGCGGCTTCGACCACAGCAGAAATGATGCCCAGCGCCAGTGGCTCGTCTTGCATCAGGGCCGAACCAGCCCATTTGTTGCAGACCTTTTTGGCCGGGCAGCCCATGTTGATGTCGATGATCTGAGCGCCCCGGTCGATGTTGTAGCGTGCGGCGTCGGCCATCATCTGCGCTTCAGTACCCGCGATCTGCACCGCAATCGGGCCAGGCTCGCCATCATGATTGGCCCGACGTGAAGTCTTCAAAGACGCCCACAGGTCGGGACGCGAAGTAACCATTTCACTCACCGCATAGCCCGCCCCAAACTGCCTGCACAAATGGCGGAAAGGCCTGTCTGTCACCCCCGCCATGGGGGCGACAAACAAATTGTTCGGCAATAGGTAAGGACCAATCTGCATGACTGGTAGTGGAGCGAGGAGGTGGATTGCTTAAATAGTAGGCACAATTGTAATTGCTTAATATTTCAGCAACTGAAAGCTGACTGTGCTATGTAAATGGCCGTTGGCATGGGCACGCAGTGCGCTGAATAGAGGGCCCCCGCTACACTGGCTCTTATGGAACTTTGGCTCAACGAATTACTGCAATGGCTGGCCCTGCCACAACACGGACTGAGCACGGTGTTTGTGGTGTCTTTCATTTCGGCCACCTTGCTGCCGCTGGGCTCCGAGCCTGCTGTTTTTGGCTTGGTCAAACTCAGCCCCGCCTTATTTTGGTCCGCCATTTTGGTGGCCACAGTGGGCAACACACTGGGGGGCATGGTCAGCTGGTGGATGGGCTGGGGGGCGCACCAAGCGGTCGACAAATGGCGGCACTCCAGCACCCACTTGCGGGCATTGGCCTGGCTTGAAAAACTCGGGCCCAAAGCCTGCCTGCTGAGCTGGCTACCCGTGGTTGGTGACCCACTTTGCGCGGTGGCTGGCTGGCTCAAGCAACCATTTTGGCCGTGTGTGCTGTACATGGCCATCGGCAAATTCGGGCGCTATCTGATCATGACGTCGGGATTGCTCTGGTTTTTCCCTCAAGGGGTGGTGGTATGAAAACGCTTGGTCTGCTGCGCTGGGTGGTATGGGCTGTGCTTTTGATGTTGCTGGCAGGCATTGGCCTGTCGTGGGCACCCGATCGCAGCGTGGAAAGTCTGAAGGCCCGCTGGGCCGCTGCACCGTCACAATTCATTGCGCTACAGGGCATGCAAGTGCACCTGCGCGACGAAGGCCCGCGCAACGACCCCGAACCCCTACTGCTGATCCACGGCACCTCGGCCAGCTTGCACACTTGGGACGGATGGACCGACGCACTCAAGGGTCAGCGCCGTGTCATCCGCATGGACTTGCCCGGCTTTGGCCTGACCGGCCCCGCGCCCGATGGTGACTACCGGATGGAACGCTACGCCGACTTCATTGCCGCCCTGATGGACCACATGGGCGTGCAACGGGCGGTGCTGGCGGGCAATTCGCTAGGGGGCGGCATCGCTTGGCACACCGCGTTGCGCCACCCCAAGCGGGTCAGCCGCCTGGTGTTGGTGGATGCCACGGGCTACCCGCTGCAATCGACCTCTGTACCGCTGGGCTTTCGGTTGGCACAAATCAGCTGGCTCAAACCGGTCATGAGCCAGCTCTTGCCCCGGCGCATGATCGAGTCCAGCGTGCGCAACGTTTACGCAGACCCGGGCAAGGTCACGCCTGAGCTGGTGGACCGCTATCAGGAATTGACGCTGCGCACAGGCAATCGCGAAAGCCTGACCCAACGCCTGAAGCTGCGAGAGACCGATTCGCAATCTGCCGAGCTCATCAAAACGATTCAGCAGCCCACCCTTATCCTTTGGGGAGCACAAGATAGGCTCATCACCGAGCCCTCAGGTCAGCGCTTTCAGCAAGACATTGCGGGCAGCCAATATGTGGTGTTCGACGGGTTGGGCCATGTGCCTCAAGAAGAAGACCCCGCGCGCAGCGTGGCCCCAGTGCTGAAGTTTTTGGCCTCACCCCGCTGAACAAAAACCGCCCCATTCGCCCACCCGAAGACACAAAAAACCGCGCCCAGGCGCGGTTTTTATGCATAGAGCTCGGGCTTCGACTCAGGAGCTGAACAAAAAGTTCATCACATCGCCATCTTTCACGATGTATTCCTTACCTTCGGCGCGCATCTTGCCTGCGTCTTTTGCGCCTTGCTCGCCCTTGAAGGCGATGAAATCGTCAAACGCGATGGTCTGGGCACGGATATAGCCCTTTTCAAAGTCGGTGTGGATCACGCCAGCCGCTTGCGGACCGGTGTCGCCCACGTGGATGGTCCAGGCACGCACTTCTTTCACACCTGCGGTGAAGTAAGTTTGCAGACCCAACAAGCCGTAAGCAGAACGGATCAGGCGGTTGAGGCCCGGCTCTTCCTGACCCAGTTCCTTCAAGAACTCTAGGCGATCTGCGTCGTCCATTTCGGACAGCTCGGCTTCGATCTTGGCGCAAATGGCCACCACGGGAGCGTTTTGCTTGGCCGCAAAGGCCTTCAAGCGATCGAGGAAGGGGTTGTTCTCGAAGCCGTCTTCCGACACGTTGGCCACGAACATGGTGGGCTTGGCCGTGATAAAGAAGAACTGCTTGAGTTCGGCACGCTCTTCCTTGCTGAAGTCGATGGTGCGCACTGGCTGGGTGTCGTTCAGTGCCGCTTGGCACTTTTCCAGGATCGCCATTTGCTTGACGGCTTCCTTATCGCCCGAGCGGGCGATTTTGCTCACGCGGTGGATGGCTTTCTCGGCAGCGGCCAGGTCGGCCAGGCACAGCTCGGTCTGAATGACCTCAATGTCGGCAATCGGGTCCACCTTGTTGGCGACGTGGATGACGTTGTCGTCTTCAAAGCAGCGCACCACGTTGACGATGGCGTCGGTTTCTCGAATGTGCGCCAAAAACTTGTTGCCCAAGCCCTCACCCGTGCTGGCACCGGCCACCAGACCGGCGATGTCCACAAATTCCACAATGGCGGGCACGATGCGCTCAGGCGTGATGATCTCGGCCAACTGCTGCAAGCGCGGATCGGGCACCTCGACCACGCCGGTGTTGGGCTCAATGGTGCAAAAGGGGTAATTCTCAGCCGCGATGCCGGCTTTGGTCAGAGCGTTGAAAAGGGTGGATTTGCCAACGTTGGGCAAACCCACGATGCCGCATTTGAGGCTCATGGAAGGCTTTCGGTGATTCGGGAAGTAACCGGCGATTTTAACGGCTGCCCTCGAACGGGCCATTCCCACTTGCCAGACTGGCGTGAGCGCAAGCCTTGACCCTCGAATGTCGGCCTGAACCCATGCAAGCACGGGACCTCCGGGTCTGCCTTGCACAGAAGCCTCGGAGCTGTTTGGGATATGTTCTTGTGTGTGCACTTGTGATGGGTGCGCCACCTACAATGCAGGGCATGGCAAACCCTCCCGATATTTGCATCCGCGGCGCTGGCATTGTGGGCCGTTCTTTGGCCTTGCTGCTGGCCCGCGAGCGACTGAACGTGGCTTTGGTCGAACCGCCCCTGACGAGCACAAACCCCGATGTGCGCGCCTATTCGCTCAACGGCGTGGCCATGGCCTTGCTGCAAGACCTGCGCTGCTGGCCCGACAGCCCCGCCGTGACCCCCGTGCACCAGATGCAGGTGTGGGGCGACCATGGCGGCCAACTGACTTTTGGAGCCCAAGAACACGGCGTGGGTGAACTCAACTGGATGGTGGATGTGCCCGTGCTGGAAGCGCACTTGGCGGCGGCGGTGAAGTTTCAACCCCACATTGAGGTGATGCAAGCCCCGGTCGCGGCCCCGTTGACTGTGGTGTGTGAGGGCCGCGCCAGCCAGACCCGCTCTGAGCTGGCTGTGGGTTTTGACATCACCCATTACGAGCAGCACGCCGTGGCGACCCGACTGGTGTGCGAGCAAGCCCATGAGGGCATCGCACGGCAGTGGTTTGGCTGGAGCCAAGTGCCCGGCCTGTCGCAGCCGCAAGCTGAAATTCTGGCTTTGCTGCCTTTGGGGGGCGAAGGCGCGCACGAAGTGGCCCTGGTGTGGTCGGTGCACCCGCGGCGGGCGCAAGCTTTGATGGCTTTACCACCCGAAGCCTTTGCAGCTGAACTCGGTCAGGCCTGCAGCCTGGCTTTGGGCCGCATGACTGTCTCTGCAAAGCGCGCTGTCTGGCCCTTGCAGCTGGCGCGCGCCGAGCGCTGGACGGGTGCCATGCCCGGCCAGGCCAAGCAGTCTTTTGCCTTGGCTGGCGATGCAGCCCACGCCATGCACCCCTTGGCAGGCCAAGGCTTGAACGTGGGCTTGGCCGATGTGGCCGAGCTGGTGCGCGTGATCCGGGCCAAGGAGTTCTGGCGTCCTCTGCATGACTTGAAACTGCTGCGCCGCTACGAACGCGCACGACAAGCCGATGTGCAAGCCATGGGCTTCGTCACGAACGGCTTGCAACGGCTGTTTGCCCAACCTGGCCCTATGTGGCAGAACCTGCGCAACTGGGGCATGCGGGGCTTTGACCGCAGCGGCCCGATCAAACAATGGATGACGCAACACGCCATGGGCCAGACGGCACCGGGCCCGCGTTGACCGATCACTTTTCCACTTTTGAAACCGAAAGAAATCCGATGAAGTTTTTGCGTTTGATGTTGCGGTCACTCATGGCGATGGCCGCCCTCTCCAGCTGCTTGGCATTTGCCCAAGAAGCCACCATCCGCAAGAACCTGTCAGAACGGCTGAGCAATTTGCCCAAAATCGATGAAATCAGCAAGACACCGATGAACGGCTTGTATGAAATTCGAATGGGCAACGATGTGATGTACAGCGATGCCGAAGGCCATTTCCTGATCCAGGGAGCGTTGATCGATGTGCGTCAAAAGCGCAACCTGACTGAAGAGCGCATGGAAAAACTGTCGTCCATTCCCTTCGACCAGTTGCCCAAAAAAACCGCCTTCACCCAAGTGCGTGGCAATGGCAAACGCAAGCTGGCCGTGTTTGCTGATCCCAACTGTGGCTATTGCAAGCGCTTTGAAAAAGACCTGCAAAAGATGGACAACGTGACGATTTACCACTACCTCTACCCCATTCTGGGCGAGGACTCCAAAACCAAATCCAAAAACATTTGGTGCGCCAAAGACAAGGCCAAAACCTGGAACGACTGGATGATCAACGGCACCACCCCGCCTACCGCCAATTGCGATGCATCGGCCATCGACACCATTGTGGAGTTTGGTAAAAAGCAACGCATCATGGGTACACCAATGATCCTGCTCACCGACGGCACACGTGTGCCGGGCGCTGCACCTGTGGCTCAAATCGAAAAAATGCTGGCTGAGATCAAATGAAAACACCCCACACCGAAGACAGCACCTGGCAATTGATCCGACGCCTCGGCTACGCCGGCTTGATCCCCTTTGTTTTTCTGACGCTGTGCCTGTGGTCCGTAGGCCCAGAGCTGCACCCTTACGTGGCCTTGTCCATGCAAAGCTATGGCGCGGTCATCGTGTCATTTTTGGGCGGCATCCATTGGGGTGTGGGCTTTCGCAACGCGCTGATCACGCCCGCCGCACCGCGCATCCATTTCACCTGGGGCGTTGTGCCCAGCTTGCTGGCATGGGTAGCCGTGATGATGCCCGCGTTTGCCGGCTTGCCCTTGCTGGGTTTTGTGCTGATCGGCTGCTACATGATGGACCGTCGCACCTGGCCTGCTGCAGGCCTGGCACCTTGGTTGCCCATGCGTTTGCAACTGACCATCGTGGCATCGCTGAGCTGCTTTTTGGCGGCAGGCGCAACCTGACAAACAACACGCATGACCGCCATCCACTACACCGTAGAAGCCGCCAACCTGCACGCTCACCTGTTTCGGGTCACGCTCACCATCGCACAACCGGCAGCGCAACAAACGGTGTCGCTGCCGGTGTGGATTGCGGGCAGTTATTTGGTGCGCGAGTTTGCCAAAAACCTGCAAAACCTGACAGCCAGACAAGGTCGCCGCCAAGTCGCGCTGACCCAGCGCGACAAATGCACTTGGGACATCGCCTGTCAACCCGGCCAGCCGCTGGTGTTGCACTACGAGGTCTATGCCTTTGACAACTCGGTGCGCGCGGCCTGGTTGGACAGCCAGCGAGGCTTTTTTAATGGCACCAGCCTGTGCCTGCGCGTGCAGGGGCAAGAAGAACTGCCACACCACTTGCAATTGCAGACCGTCAAAGGCCAGCCCGACTGGCAAGCAGCCACCGGCCTGCAAGCGGTCAAAACCGACAAACGCGGTTTCGGCCTGTATGTGGCGGCCCACTACGACGAACTGGTGGACTGCCCATTTGAGCTGGGGGCATTCTGGTCGGGCAACTTTGTGGCCTGCGGCATCCCGCACCGCTTTGTGGTGGCCGGTGCCCTACCCTCGTTTGACGGCGACCGCTTGCTGGCCGACACACAAAAAATTTGCGAGGCCGAAATCCGTTTCTGGCATGGCAAGGGGCCACAGGCCGGCACAAAAGCACCGCACAAAAATTACCTGTTCATGCTCAACGCCGTGAACGACGGCTATGGCGGGCTGGAGCACCGCAACAGCACGGCCCTGATCTGCAACCGGGCCGATTTGCCGCGCATAAACAGCCAACATGGCAGCCCGCACACGGGCGAAGGCTACACCACGCTGCTGGGCCTGATCAGTCACGAGTACTTTCACACCTGGAACGTCAAGCAACTGCGACCCGACGCCCTCGCCCGCTACGACTACACCCAAGAAAATTACACGCAGTTGCTGTGGTTTTTTGAAGGCTTCACCAGCTATTACGACGATCTGCTGCTGCGCCGGGCGGGCCTGATCGATGACACCACCTACATCAAGCTGCTGGGAAAAACCATCGCCCAAGTCCAGCAAACACCCGGCCGCCATGTGCAAACCGTGGCGCAGGCCAGCTTTGACGCCTGGGTAAAGTACTACCGCCAAGACGAAAACACCCTCAATGCCACGGTGAGCTATTACACCAAGGGCTCACTTGTTGCGCTTTGCCTGGACCTGCAATTGCGCCAAGAAAACCAGACACTGGACAAGGTGATGCGCGGCCTTTGGAAGCGCTGCAACGGTGGGCCGATGCGCGAGCAAGACCTGCTGAACGAGCTGCAAAGCCTGACGGGACGCAGCTGGGAACCAGAAATTCGGGCTTGGGTTCACAGCACCCAAGAACTGCCGCTGCGCGACTTGCTGACGGCACACGGCGTCAGCATCGAAGCCGAAATCGCCACGATGGCCCAACGATTGGGCCTGCGGGTGCTCGAAGTCGGTGGCAGCATCCAAATCAAAGGCGTGCTGCGTGGCAGCGCGGCCGAAGCCGCTGGCTTGGCCGCTGGCGACGAATGGCTGGGGCTGGAGGTAGGAAACAAAGGCCAAGGCGGCAGTTGGCGTCTAAGCAAGCTCGACGAACTGCCCGCGCTGCTGGGCAAGGAGCACCAATTGGTGGCGCTGGTTTCTCGCGACAAACGCTTGTTGCGTTTGCCATTAAAAGTCCCTGAGCAGGCCAGTGTTTGGAAATTAGCGATGGCTGCTGCGGGCCGCACAACAGGTTGGCCCTTGGTCTGATGTGATCCCTGTGGGAGGTCGCCCCTGCGGCCGAATGCATGCCCTGCCACAAAACACCCTTCGCGCGAAAGGGCCCTGGCAGCGGGTGGTGGTTTGCTGTTGCGGTGGGGGTACCGCACCCACAGAGCACGGCTCCCACAACAAACGTCACTGCTTGCGCAAATCCACCACACGTTTGGCCTTGCCTTGGCTGCGCTCGACGCCACCCTCGGCCTTGAGTTCGATCGCCACGCTCGAACCGATGTAAACCTTGATCTCGTGCTGCAACATCTTGGCCGCCGCACGGGCTTCGATGCTGTCAGGGGACACACCGGGCTTGGTTTCGATGACCACTTTCAAATCGTCCATCGGGCCTTCACGGGTCAGCACGCATTGGTAGTGTGGGGCCAACTCGGGGCGCTTCAAAATCAATTCTTCGATCTGACTGGGAAATACGTTCACACCTCGGATGATCATCATGTCGTCGCTGCGGCCAGTGATCTTTTCCATACGGCGCATGTTGCGGGCAGTACCAGGCAACAGGCGCGTCAGGTCGCGCGTTCGGTAGCGGATGATGGGCAGCGCTTCTTTGGTCAGGCTGGTGAACACCAGCTCGCCCATCTCGCCGTCGGCCACGGGCTCGCCGGTTTCAGGATTGATGATCTCGGGGTAGAAGTGGTCTTCCCAGATGGTCGGGCCGTCTTTGGTCTCGATGCATTCACTGGCCACACCAGGGCCCATCACTTCGGACAGACCATAGATGTCCACCGCGTCGATGGCCATGCGCTTTTCGATGGCAGCGCGCATGTCATTGGTCCAGGGCTCGGCACCAAAGATGCCAATGCGCAGCGACGAAGTCTTGGGATCAATGCCTTGGCGCTCAAACTCGTCGGCAATCGCCAGCATGTAGCTGGGCGTGACCATGATGATGTTGGATTTGAAATCCTGGATCAGTTGCACTTGGCGCTCGGTCTGACCACCACCAAAAGGCACCACGGTGAGGCCCAGCTTTTCAGCGCCATAGTGCGCACCCATGCCACCTGTGAACAGGCCATAACCATAACTGATGTGCACCATATCGCCCGGCTTGGCACCACCAGCGCGGATGCTGCGAGCCACTACGGTGGACCATGTATCGATGTCTTTGAGGGTGTAACCCACCACCGTGGGCTTGCCGGTGGTTCCACTGGACGCGTGGATGCGGGCGCAGTTTTCACGCGACACGGCGAACATACCAAAGGGATAGCTGTCGCGCAAATCCGACTTGGTGGTGAAGGGAAACTTGGCAATATCGGCCAGGCACTTACAGTCGTCTGGGTGCACGCCTGCGGCCTCGAATTTGGCCTTGTAGACCGGCGAATTGGCATAAGCGTGCTGCAACGTCTGCTGCAAGCGCTTGAGCTGCAGGCTGCGCAGTTCGTCGATGCTGGCCTTTTCAATCGGTTCCAGGGGAAAGGCTTTTTGACTCATGAAAACTCCATTTGTTCTGTTGAAGGCAGCGCCCAAGCTTTGCCCTGATGGATTCATTCAGGCACCACAGTGCCCGAGATTTGTGCGCTCTTGCCGCGAAACATGGCCATCACTTCGTCGTTCTGGTTGGTGACCTTCATGTCGTAGATGCCGTGGCGACCGCTCAAGGTCTGCTCAAGGCCTTCGCAGGTCAGCACATCCCCCAGCTTGCCGGGCTTCAAAAACTCAATGCTACAACCGGCTGCCACCGCGTTCTTGTTGTAGCTGTTGCAGGCAAAGGCAAAGGTCGAGTCGGCCAACGTGAAGATGAAACCACCGTGGCAAATTTGGTGACCATTCAGGTGCCGCGCTTTGACCACCATGCGCATCACGGCGCGGCCTGGCTCGCAGGCCAGCAGCTCCATGCCCATGGTGTCTTTGGAGGCCACATCGACAGCGAACATGGTCTCGCCCACCAACTGGGCCAAGGCTTTGGGGTCGGTTGTGCGCATCATTCCCCTTTGAATTGGGCAGGACGTTTTTCGAGAAAGGCTTGAACCCCCTCGAAATAATCGTGTGTGCGGCCCAGCGCTGATTGGGTGTCGCGCTCGGCATCCAGGTGCTCTGACAGCGTTCGGGTGGTGGCCGATTGCAGCAAAGCGCGTGTGGCCACCAGGGCCTTGGTCGGCATCTGAGCCAAACGCTCAGCCAGCGCCATCGCGGTCGCCAGCGCGTCGTCGGCCACGTCCCAAATCATGCCCCATTCCTTGGCTTTTTCGGCCGTCAGTTTGTCGCCGGTCATGGCCAACGCCATGGCGCGGGCCAGGCCCAAACGCTCGACCAACAGCCAACTGCCCCCAGCATCAGGAATCAGACCGATCTTGCTAAAGGCCTGAATGAAGCTGGCGGTGGGTGCCGCAATCGCGATGTCACAAGCCATGACCATCGAAGCGCCCGCGCCCGCGGCCACGCCATTGACGGCCGCAATGGTGGGCATGCGCAACGATTGCAAGCGACGTGTGCTGGGGTTGAATGCTTGGTCGATGATAGGGCCGGGATCAGCACGTTCGACACGCTTGGGACCAGGCGTGAAGTCGAAGTCAGACAAATCGGCACCCGCGCAGAAACCACGCCCTGCACCGGTGATGACAGCCGCTCGGATGGCCGGGTTGGCTTCGGCCTGATCAAGTGCCGCCCACAGGGCATGGTGCATTTGACGGGTGAAGCTGTTCAAAGCCGCCGGGCGATTGAAGGTGATCACGGCGACAGCACCGCGCGCCTCATAAAGCACAGTCGGTACGGTGGTTTCGGTCATGGAAGCATCTCCTTAACCATTGAATTTACCATTAACCGACCGATCGGTTGGCTAATGTTTTCCCCTAGTTTGATACTCGGCAATACCAGACATGACAGCCCAATGGCAGACAGCTTGGTTATAGTGATCCGATTCATTCGCAGGAGAGTCCCATGAACTACGAGAACATCGAAGTCCGCACCGAAGGCGGCAAAGTTGGCATCATCACCCTCAATCGGCCCAAAGCGCTGAACGCCTTGAATGGCCCACTGATGGACGAGTTGGGTGCTGCGCTCAAAGCTTTTGACGCCGACGAGGCCATTGGCTGCATGATCATCACCGGCAGCGAGAAAGCCTTTGCAGCGGGTGCCGACATCGCGGCCATGGCCAAGTACAACTTCAACGAGGTCTACAAACAGGACTTCATCACCCGCAACTGGGAAACCATCCGCAGCATCCGCAAGCCCGTGATCGCGGCCGTGGCTGGTTTTGCCCTGGGTGGTGGCTGCGAATTGGCCATGATGTGTGACTTCATCATCGCCGCCGACAACGCCAAATTCGGTCAACCCGAAATCAAGATTGGCATCATTCCCGGTGCGGGTGGTACCCAGCGTCTGCCCCGCGCCATGGGCAAATCCAAGGCCATGGACCTTGTGCTGACAGCCCGCATGATGGATGCCCAAGAGGCAGAACGTGGTGGTTTGGTCAGTCGCGTGGTGCCACTGGACAAATTGATGGACGAAGCCTTAGGCGCCGCCTTGGTGATCTGCGGCTACGGCCAATTGGCCACGATGGCGGCCAAAGAAAGCGTCAACCGCGCATTTGAAAGTGGCCTGTCGGACGGCGTGATGTTTGAGCGCCGAATCTTCCACGGCCTGTTCGCCACCGCCGACCAAAAGGAAGGCATGGATGCCTTTTTGAACAAACGTGCGCCGAATTTCGTGAACGGCTAAACCAAGGGAATTGGGATCTGAACGCCCAAACCAAAAAGCCCACAGTCGCAGAACTGTGGGCTTTGAATTTGATAGGTTGGCGGGATGTTGAAAACACGTAGTTAAACGTGCGCCGGGCGTTGCCACTTCGGCCATCCCGTCCGAAACCTTGAGGCCCGCCGCCGTGGCGTGGACATGTTCAGACGTGACAAAACGCCACTATCGGGGGCATTGCACCGCTAACTACAAAGGTGTTTTCAAGCACCGGCCCCGGCCAGGGTTTGCGGGTTGGCTACTGGTAGTGCCCACGACAAGCGATAACGGCCAGCTCGTCATCGTCAGCGGCATAAACCAGGCGGTGAACATCATCGATGCGCCGCGACCAGTAACCCGACAAATTGCCCACCAGCGGTTCAGGCTTGCCGATACCGTCGAAGGGGTCGCGGCGGGCGGATTCAATCAGGGCATTGATACGGCGCAGGGGTTTTTTGTCTTGCCCTTGCCAATAGTTGTAATCGTCCCAGCCCGCAGCCGTGAACAACACAGCCCGACTCATGCGGCCAGCAGTTCACGGCGCTTGGCTTTGCCCGCCTTGTGCTGGACAATGGATGCGGCCAGGTGGGCAGCGTTAGCGGGGCATCGAATACCGCACCAGGGCAAACAGCAAAGCAGCGGGGGCACCGTGCAGGCGTGTGGACAGTCGCACCGCCCACGCCGCCCGAAAACGTTAAAACCATGGACGGGCCGTTGCTCACTGGCACAAAACACGAAAACCGGGCACCAGCGCCAGCGATACAGGCGGGCAGTCCGAAAAGACATGGCCAATACATACAGATTGAAGAAATTTCCTCTTCATTCCTATGTGTTCCCGTTCTGTTCACGTTGTTCCCGCTGTTCCATGCTTTTTTTGATTTTCTGGCGGCACAAAATTCAGAAAACACACCGACAAGGCGCAAAAAAACCACCTCAGTGGGCGGTTTTGGCTGGCGCTGGGCACCGGGGCAGGCAGGTCATGCGGCCCGGTGTGCGTTCAGGTCGATCACCGGGGCTCCATCGCGCAGGCGGTCAAGGTAATCGGCCCATAGCTGAATCTGATCAAAGCGTTTTTTCAGGTATTGAATTCGGTTGTAGCTTCGCCCGTTGCTGTCCTTCACGGCATGGGCAAGGTTCGCTTCAATGGCCAGGGGGTCGGCGTCGAGTTCATCCACCATCATGGTTCTGGCGCTGGCCCTGAAGCCGTGCCAAGACTGCTCAGACCCGAAGCCCATGGCATAGAGGGCGCTTCTGACTGAGTTGTCAGACAGCGGGCGGTCATGGCTTCGCTCGCCGGGAAAACGTACTTCCCGTGGCCCGTCAGGGGTTGCAGCCGTGCCCGCAGTCCCGCGGTATTGAGGCGAGGCCATGGGCAACCAGTGTTTGAAAACTTGGCTTGCCGTGTCCAGGACTCGCCGGGCCGCTTCCAGCGAACCGCGTTTTTCAACCGCCTGCACCGCCGTCAGAACCTGCATGGGGTGAATCTCGGTCATGGGCAGTGCGCCCACATATGGGAAAAGGTCTTTTTCAAGGTTGCGCCTGTGCCGCACAGCGTATGACTCACTCCAGTTGGGCCGCTGCAACTCGAACCACTCCAGGGCCATCGCCTTGAATGTCTGGTCGGTGGTGTCGGTCATCAGTTTGGCCACCTTGCGGGCCTTGATCGGGTCGTTGCCCTCGGTCTTTTGGGCTTTGGCTGCATCCCGTGCGGCCCGTGCATCCTTTGGGCCTGTGCTGGGGTAGCTGCCCAATGCCAGGCGCTTTTCTTTGCCCTCGGTGCGGTACTTCCAAAACCATCACTTTGAACCGCTGGGACTGACTTCAAGGTAAAGCCCCCCGGCACCGGCCAAACGTGCCCGGGGCTTGCCGGGCGGGCATGTGGCGTTTCTACATTCGGCATCGGTCAGCATGGCGGGGTTCCTCTATGGTTTCGCTGGGGACTGGGGGAACAAAACACGTTTTTTAGTGCCCCCCGTTTTTGTGCCCCCAATTGCTCCCCCGCTTTGGACTGGCTGTCAACGAACGTCAATGAACGTTCCTGCACTGTAAAACCCGGATTCACCAATGAAAAAGGCCGTTCACTGGATGTCAGTGAACGGCCTTGGATCGTGTGCTGGTGGAGATAGGTGGACTTGAACCACCGACATCAGCATTATGAATGCTGCGCTCTAACCAACTGAGCTATATCTCCGGGGAACTTGCTTGCTTTGAAACAAACTGTTTGAAAGCGGATGACTGGCGTCACCAAGCCAAAAATTATACACAAAATTTCACCCAACTCACGCCAGTTGACGCAACAATCGACACATGGCCATTCAGAACCCACTGAAAACATCTGCCACACAAGCCGCACAAGTAGTTTGGGCACATTGACAATCGGGACAAGCCATGCAAAAACCTGCCCGAAGAATGCAGACCACGGCGCAAGGCTACGAGGCGCAAACGTTTGATGAGCAAAGGGTTGTGCGGATCGGCGATGCAGTTTGCCGCCGACTGCAACAAGCCCAGCTTGCGATCAAGACCGTCCAACAGCATCACACCAGCATCGCCGGTCATGCTGCCACCGTCAAAGCGGCCTTCCACGACGCCCCGTCCAAGGTGTCCAGCCTGATCTCAATCCAAGAAAAAACCGCCAGAGCGATCAGGCGTAGCGCAGCCGCAAATCGCGTTTGAGCAGTTTGCCGCTGGGATTCTTGGGCAGCGCATCGGTGAACACCACACGCTTGGGTGTCTTGAATCCCGCCATGTGCTGCGCGCAGTGCGCGATCACAGCAGCTTCGTCCAGGGTCTGCCCGGCTTTCACCACAATCACGGCCGTCACGGCTTCGACCCACTTGGGGTCAGGCAAGCCGATCACCGCCACCTCGCTGACCTGCGGCAAGCGGTAGATCATCTCCTCGACCTCGCGGCTGGCCACGTTTTCGCCGCCGGACTTGATCATGTCCTTCTTACGATCCACCACGGTGATGTAACCCTCCTCGTCGATGATCCCCAGATCGCCACTGTGAAACCAATCGCCCTCAAACGAAGCTTGGGTCCGCTCGTCATCGTGGAAGTAGCCCAGCATCAAATGCGGCGAACGGTGCACGATCTCGCCCACCTCGCCCACGGCCACGTCCTGCATGTCGTCGTTGACCACACGGGTCTCGACGTTGCGCACGGCTTTGCCGCACGAACCTGGTTTGCGCAGCTGATCATCCGGTCCCAGCATGGTGGCCAGTGGCGCGATTTCAGTCTGACCGTACAGGTTCCACAAGCGCACCTTGGGCAACCGTGCAGCCAACTCTTTGAGCACCTCGACCGGCATGATGGACGCGCCGTAGTAGCCCTTGGCCAGTTGGGCAAGTTTGCCGACATCCAGCAAGGGCGAGCGCAGCAGCGCAATCCACACCGTGGGCGGGGCAAAGAAGCTGGTGATGCCGAACTTTTCGAGCATCGGCAGCAGGTTGTCGGGCGTGGGCTTTGAGGTGATGACGTTGGTGCTGCCCATGTAAATGGCCGGGCCAAAGAACACATCAAGCTGGGCGCAGTGGTACAGCGGCAGCGCGTGCAGGGCCACATCGGCCTCGGCAATTTCGGCGTCGATCACGCAGCTGACGTATTGCCACATGACGGCGTCGTGCGTGAGCTGCGCGCCTTTGGGTGATGACTCGGTGCCACTGGTGTAAACGATCTGCGCCACGTCGTAGCTGCCCAACTGCAACTCTGGCAGTGCATCGGTACAAGCGGCCAACGTGTCAAAGCTGTGCATGCCCGCCACCGGCTGGCTCGGGTCTTCGGACGGCAGCCAGATGAACTGCTGCACTTGGGTGTTCAGCTTGGAGGCCGCCTGCGCCAGCTCGGCCAGACCGCTGTCGGTGGCCAGTGTTTTGGCGCCTGCGTGGCGCAGGATGTAAGCCACCTCGTCGGCCTTGAGCATGAAGTTGATTGGCACCATGACCGCGCCCCGGCGGGCCAGCGCAAAGCGCAGTGCGGCAAAACCGTGCGAGTTGCGCGCCAACACCGCCACCTTGTCGCCCTCGGCCACGCCAATGCGGGCTAGCCCTGCCGCCAAGCGCGTGACCAGCGCATCGAACTGGGCATATGTCCAAGTCGTGGCACCGCACACGATGCCGGTTTTTGCGGGCAAGCGGATCGCCGTGCGGCGCAAGGCATCGGCAATGGTCTGGCGGCGAACGGCGGGGTGGATAGCGGTAGGGACAGCGTGCGACATGTTCAAGGCTCCTGCATCGATATGATCGGAAGATTGAACACCAGACCCGCGAGAATTCCATTGGCACTTCCCCCTCCTTCCCCCCGAAAACTGTCACATACGCGAACTGTGGTGTACCAAGGCTATGACCGTGAGGACGGCCTGTGGGACATCGAAGCCGAACTGACCGACGTGAAAACCTATGGCTTCAGCGTGCCCAACGAGCGGCCCTTCCCAGCCAACGAGCCCATCCATGGCTTGAAGATCCGCGTCACGCTCAACAACAAAATGGTGATCCAGGACATCATCACGGCGATGGACGACATTCCCCACCCCGAATGTGCGGGCGCACCCCACGGCATGCACAAACTGATCGGCCAGACCATGGGCCCGGGCTGGCGCAAGGTCATCAACCAACACGTGGGCGGTACCGAAGGCTGCACCCACCTGCGCGAGCTATTGTTCAACATGGCCACCGCCGCCTACCAAACCCTGCCCGCAGGCCAATGGCAGCGCCGCGAACGGGCAGGTCAGCCCCAGCCCGAAGTGACGAAACCGCCCTATCACTTGGGGCAATGCCACAGCTGGGCCTATGACAGCCCGACGGTGCAAAGGGCGTATCCGATGTTTTTCAAGCCGAAGTCAACCGACAATTCAAACGCTTGACCTCCACAGCGCGAACTCAACAGAGATCAAGACCCCCTGAAAATTCGCGCCTGCGATAATCACCATCTCTTCAGCGCCCCGTGCGCTTCTCCTCAACAGCCTCTGGATCTACAC
>CAYRBW010000029.1:12692-18190 GCA_964422575.1 uncultured Limnohabitans sp. | reverse complement strand
TGGTCGTCCTTGGCTTGGGCCAGGGCCTGCGCGGCGTTCATGCCCATGTTTTTCCACAGGCTGATGGTCCACTGCCACTGGCGGGCGGTGGCCGCGTCGGTGGTGCCGCCGCAATCCTTCAAGATGCTGGTCACATCGTCCGCATCCATGATGCTGAACTGCGGCTTGAGGCCCAGCACATGGCCGTCTTCGCGCATGATGCGCACGCCTAAGGCGTGGAATGTGCAGATCAGCACATCCTTGGCAGCGCGGCCAATCAGCTGCTTGGCGCGCTCGCGCATTTCGGCGGCAGCCTTGTTGGTGAAGGTGATGGCGGCGATGCGCTTGGGCTCTAGCCCGGCCTCGATCAGCCGCCCGATTTTGTGCGTGATCACCCGCGTCTTGCCCGAGCCAGCACCCGCCAGTACCAGGCAAGGGCCGCAGACGTAGTTCACGGCTTCGAGTTGGGCGTTGTTGAGTCCAGCTGACATAAAAAGGGCTTCATTCAGCTAAGCACCGGAACGCCGGCTTGACGGGCTACAGCGCTCAGTTGTGTATTCCGTGTGGCTTGTGCGTGGGTGATTTCGCCCAGGCGCAGGCTTTTGGTCATCGCATTGACCGAATCCAAGTGCCACAGCGCAGGCACTTGCGCCCTGTTTCCTTGCGACCGGTTCAGCACCTGTTGGGCCAAAGTCAAGCCGGCTGGCTTGCTTTGGGGCAGCAACCACAGCATGGCCACAGAGTTATTGAGCACAAAATTCATGCCCGGCCTGCACCTGGCGTAAAAACTGTGGCAAGTGGGTTTGGGTCTCACAGGCACCGATGGTTTGAATCGTCATGGAAAACATTGTTGAAAATAAAAAGTGATCTCAGACCAGTTTAATAGACCAGTTGGTGCACCTGCCCGCCACAAGTTTCTGATGGTTGAACTATTTTCCATAGTAGCGCTGGATGGTCTCGTAAGAAGGTGGTGTCATGCCATCGCTACAGCAGGAGATGAAACTTGTGCTTCAGCGTGCGCGAAGTGGGCCAGCTCAGTGTGAGCCGCTTGCAGGCTTTCATGCAAGCGGCGGCTTCGCCCTGATCGGGGCTTACCCAAATGTCACTTGCTGCCGTGTGGGCAGTTTGTTGCGGTACTGCGCTTCCAAGCAATACACCCAGCCTTGGTGGTCAGAGCCGGCGATGCCCGAAGCCCATGTCGACACCCCGTTCCCATCGACTTTCATGACCTCCGAGTAAAGCGTTCCCTTGGGGAAAAAAGCGCCCAGGGGGTCAAAACAATCGGTGGCGGTGATGATGGAGAACTCTTGGACCAACTGCCACACGCTGTACGAAACGGCTTGTTGGTGGTTGTTTGTCCAAGAAGTGTCGATGCTCCTCTGCATGGATTCTTCGATCGTCACCGAGCGCGAAAAGCCGTAGCTCAGTTTGGCGGATATCCCACCTTTGCCCTCCACGCCCAGCTCGGCAGAAAAGCTTGTTGTGCGGGTGACCGAGGTGCCTTGCAGGTAAGTTTTACCCGTGCTTGCGCTCCCGCCCGGCGCAAGGACCTGATGGTCGAGCAACTCCCAGTAGTAACGCTGGATGATCTCGTAGGGAGGCGGGGTCTTGTTATCGCGCCAAGCAGGAAAGTAAGGCTGGCTGGGGTCGCTGGGCACCGGGTAGGTGCCACTTGCGTCCATGCGGTTCCAAGTCAGCATGATTTTCGTTTTGCGGTCGATGGCTGCCGGGTATTTCGGGCTGAATTTGGGCGGAATTTGTTGGAGTGATTGGGGCATCGGTGGTAATGGAGGCTGATCGCCACACAAAGCGCTTTCGTCGTAAACGATCACCGAGGTGTCGAAGTTCTGTTCCTCCTGGTACAACATTTGGTCGATGGATGTGTCATCCATCAGCATGGCCGAAGCGGTCAAAGGTTTTGATTTCGTCATGGTGAATCTCCAAAAGTGAGCTTAAAAATGAGCAATGTGCTCGGGCTGTCCCCGCTCTGACCTCTTTTTGAAAGCCTGCCATCTGGGCGCTTGGCACTGGGCGGCGCCGTGTCGCTGTGGCCTTCGCAAATACATCGTTGGGGTGAAGCGATTGTTCGGCGGTCCGGGGGACATTCCTGAAACCAAACTGAAGCCTTGTGAAACGGACTGAAAGAACCTGAAAAAGCAGGCAGCGCAGCCTGCGCAAAGCCCATTGCGCAAGGCCCATTGCGCAAGGCCCATTGCACAAGGCCCATTGCACAAGGCCCATTGCACAAGGCCCAAAGAGAACAGGGGCCCGGTGGGCCCCTGTTCTGACTTTGACACAGCGCCCATTGCGTGAAGCCCTGTGTTGCCCCCGATCACCGGGCGATGCGGGTGCTCAAAGGATCACGTCCCGCAAGGAGGCGTTGAGCACACCCAGGGTCACGGCCCAGTTGCCGGCCGCATCGGCGGTGTACAGGTTGTAGCTGCCTGCATCCAAACCCGCGGTGGAGATGTCCAACTGGGTGTTGGCTTGCGCAACGGCCATGCTGTTCCACAGCGCATCGTTGTTTGCGGTCAAAGCATCCAAGCCCAAGGCCGACAAATCGATGCTGTTGTGCACCAAATAGGCCATGCCCGCCTCGCTGCTCGTGATGGGTACGGTGACATCGCCTGCAGCGCCGGTGACGGCAGTTATTGCGACGGAGCCGTCGGCGTTGAACTTTTGCACAAAAACGCTGTTGTCACCGTTGCTGTCGGTCCCTTCCCAGGTCACCGCGAACTCGCCAGCGGTACCCAATGCCGTGATTTGTACCGACGTGTCATCACCATCGGCTTTGTTCAAAGCCTCCAGCTGCACTTGGCTGCCCAGGGTGCTTGCGTCAGAGGCGAACTTTTGCACAAAAATGCTGTTGTCGCCATTGCCGTCCCGAGCCTCCCAAGTCACCACAAACTCGCCCGTGCTTCCAAGCGCTGTGATCTGTGGCTTACTGTTGTCGACGTACGTGCTGTTGCCTGACAAGTCCGCTTGCAATTGCACGGTGTTGCCTTGGGGGGCGCCATCCAGGTCAAACTTCTGCAGAAAGAGTCTGTAATTGCTTTCGGTATCTGCGCCCTGCCAGGTCACCACAAACTCGCCGGAAGTGCCGACTGGCGCAATTTGTGGCTCTTGGTCATAACTGTCTTGCACGCCCAATGGTTCGAGTTTGACAGTGTTGCCCGAGGGCATGCCGTCAGCGCCGAACTTCTGCACATAAATGCTTTTGTCGCCGTCGCTGTCTGGGCCCTGCCAGGTCACCACAAATTCGCCTGAACTGCCCAGCGCAGCGATCTGTGGGGCTTCGTCCCAACCTGTGGCATTGTCTGAGGCTTCCAACTTCAAAGGCAGTTCGGTGGCTTTGCTTCCGTCGGCATTGAACTTTTGAACATAAATGCTGTTGTCACCACCATCCGCAGCGCTCTCTTGGCCTTGCCACGTCACCACGAATTCACCGGACTGGCCCAGGGCGGTGATTTGTGGGCGTTGGTCATAGCCACTGGTATTGTTCAGGTCCTCCAGTACCACCACACCACCACTGGGGCTGCCATCGGTGTTGAACTTTTGCACGAACACGGAGTCGTCACTACCACTGTCTCTACCATACCAAGTCACCACAAACGCCCCTGCATCACCCAAGGCGGTGATTTGGGGATCGGAGTTACTACCGTAGTTTTCAGTACCGCTGAGTTTCACTGCAAGGCCATCTGTTGCGCCATTGGCATTGAACTTTTGCACAAAAACATAGGGCCAATTTGAGCTGTCATACCCTGCCCAAGTCACAGCGTATGCGCCAGCTGCCCCCAAAGCGGTGACTTGAGGATTTGATGCGCCATACGGCGAGCGTCCCAATTCAACTGTGGGGCCAGTGGCAGTCCCGCTGGCGTCGAACCTTTGTATGAAACCACCACCGTTATCAGCGTCTATCTGGCCCACCCAGGTGACCACAAATTCGCCAGCGTTGCCAACGGCAGAAATCTGGGCAGAACCGTCATAAGCGTTGCTCACGCCCGGGGCCTCCAGCTGGGTCAGCTTAGGTGCCGTCAGCAGCTTGACCGTGGGGGCCAGGGTGTCGTAGGCCTGGGCATTGGCAAAAGCGGCATAGCGCTCGGGGGTGTTGCCCGCGAGGTCGCTCCAGGTATCTTCGTGAGGCAGTCCCACTCGCAGGCCAATGTCGGCACCTTCGGCCCCTGCTGGTGGCGTGACGACCATGGTGAAGACCTTGCCCACTTCGCCTTCCACTGTGCTTGCCACCAGGGTGCCCTTGCTGCCGTTGGCCACGATGATGTCGTCTGCCGTGAAGTTCTTGACCGCTTCGCTGAAAGTGAAGGTGTAGGTCACCGGACCGGAGGCCGCGCCACTGGCTTTGTTGTCGGTGATGGTCAGGGTGGGCAACGCTGTGTCGATCACCAGCGCCTTGTTCACCGCCTGCGACAGGTTGCCCGAGGCGTCAGCGGTGTACAGGCGGTATTCGCCATCGTCCAAGCCGGTGGTGGCAATGTCGACCGTGGTGTTGGCCGTGGCAATGGTCTGGCTGTTCCACAGCGCCTCATTGAGCGGTATCAGCGCCGACACACCTGCAGCCATGTTGATGCTGCTGTGCACCAAATAGGCCATGCCCGCTTCGGTGCTTTGCACGGGCACTGTCAGGCCGCTCACCGTGCTGGCGTTGATGACGGGGTGGGGGCCAGCGACCGGCAAGCCGTCGGCACCAAACTTCTGCACAAAAACGCTGTTGTCGCCCTGGCTGTCTGCGCCGTACCAAGTGACGACAAACTCACCCGTGCTGCCCACCGCCGTGATTTGGGGGGCCCAGTCATCGCCATTGGTTTTGCCAATCGCCTCCAATTGCACTATGGTGCCTGCGCTTGTGCCATCGGCGTTGAACTTTTGCACAAAAATGCTGTTGTCGTTTTCGCTGTCTTGGCCAGTCCAAGTGACGACGAATTCGCCCGTGCTGCCCACCGCCGTGATTTGGGAGTACCAGTCAGGGCCATTGATTTTGCCAATCGCCTCCAGTTGCACCATGGTGCCTGCGCTTGTGCCATCGGCCTTGAACTTTTGCACGAAGATGCTGTCATCGTTTTCGCTGTCTTGGCCGTGCCAAGTGACGACAAACTCACCCGTGCTGCCCACCGCCGTGATTTGGGGGGCCGAGTCATAGCCATTGGCTTGGCCAATCGCCTCCAGTTTCACCATGGTGCCTGCGCTTGTGCCATCGGCATTGAACTTTTGCACAAAAATGCTGTTGTCGTTGTAGCTGTCGCTGTCTGGGCCCTGCCAAGTAACGACAAATGCGCCCGTGCTGCCCACCGAGGTGATTTGGGGGGCCGAGTCATCGCCATTGGTTTTGCCAACCGCCTCCAGTTGCACCATGGGGCTGCTGGCCTGGCTGCCATCGGCGTTGAACTTTTGCACAAAAATGCTTTGGTCGCCCTGGCTGTCCTGGCCCTGCCAAGTGAGCACAAATTCACCCGTGCTGCCCACCGAGGTGATTTGGGGGGCGACGTCTTCGCCATTGGTTTTGC
>CAYRBW010000029.1:8674-12592 GCA_964422575.1 uncultured Limnohabitans sp. | reverse complement strand
GAGGTGATTTGGGGGGCGACGTCTTCGCCATTGGTTTTGCCAATCGCCTCCAGTTGCACCATGGTGCCTGCGCTTGTGCCATCGGCGTTGAACTTTTGCACAAAAATGCTGAAGTCGCCGTCGCTGTCTTGGCCCTGCCAAGTGACGACAAATGCGCCCGTGCTGCCCACCGAGGTGATTTGGGGGGCGACGTCTTCGCCATTGGTTTTGCCAATCGCCTCCAGTTCCACCGTGGTTCCTGCGCTTGTGCCATCGGCCTTGAACTTTTGCACAAAAATACTGTAGTCGTTGTCGCTGTCTACGCCATGCCAAGTGACGACGAATTCGCCCGTGCTGCCCACCGCGGTAATTTGGGGGTATTCGTCATCGCCATTGGTTTTGCCAATCGCGTCCAGTTGCACCATGGTGCCTGCGCTTGTGCCATCGGCGTTGAACTTTTGCACAAAAATGCTGGAGTCGCCGTCGCTGTCTTGGCCAGACCAAGTGACCACAAATTCACCCGTGCTGCCCACCGCCGTGATTTGGGGGGCCAAGTCCTCGCCATCGGTTTTGCCAATCGCCTCCAGTTGCACCGTGCTGGAGGGCAAGTCCAGCTTGGCGGTGGGGGCCAGGGTGTCATAAGCCTGCGCAGAGGCGGTGGTGGTGGTGGCCGGGGCATTGCCTGTTGTGTCGCTCCAAGCGGTGCCCACGCGCACGCCAAGATCAGTCCCTTCCTCACCCGCTGGCGGCGTCACGACCATGGTGAAGACCTTGCCGACTTCACCTTCCACAGTGCTGGGCACCAGGGTGCCCTTGCTGCCCTTGGTCACGGTGATGTCGTCTGCTGTGAAGTCTTTGACCACCTCGCTGAAGGTGAAGGTGTAGGTCACCGGGCCTGTGGCTGCGCCGCTGATCTTGTCATCGGTGATGGTCAGTGAGGGGGCTTTGTTGTCGTAGGCCTGGGCTTCGGCGGTGCTGCTGTTTGCTGGGGCATTGCCTGCCGTGTCACTCCAAACTTTGCCCACGCTCACGCCGAGGTCTGCGCCCTCTTCACCCTCTGGCGGTGTGACGACCATGGTGAAGACCTTGCCCACTTCGCCTTCCACCGTGCTGGCCACCAAAGTGCCTTTGCTGCCCTTGGCGACGGTGATGTCGTCCGCTGTGAAGTCTTTGACCACCTCGCTGAAGGTGAAGGTGTAGGTCACCGGGCCTGTGGCCACGCCACTGGCTTTGTTGTCGGTGATGGTCAGGGTGGGCTGGGCTTTGTCGATCCACAGGGCGTTGCTCACGGCTGGGGACAGGTTACCTGCGGCATCGACGGTATAGAGGCTGTAGCGCCCGTTTTCAAGCCCGCTGGTGGACAGGTCGGTGCTGCTGTTGGCTGCGGCAATGTCCACGCTCTTCCACAGCGTGTTGTTCTGCTCTGTCAAGGCGCCCAGACCGGCGGCCATGTTGATGCTGCTGTGCACCACGTAGGCCTTGCCCACTTCGCTGCTCTGTACGGGCACAACATCGGCGCTGCTGGCGTTGACAACCATGGGCGCTGACGCCGTGGCGCTGCCTCCTGCGGGCAGACCATCGGCACCGAAGCGTTGCACAAAGATGCTACTTTCGCCTGAGCTGACAACCCCGGTCCAAGTCACCACAAACTCGCCTTCGGTTCCCAATGCGGTGATTTGTGGGTAGCTGTCGCTTAAGTTGGCCACATTCAGCGCTTCCAACTGTGTGGGTGCCTGGCTGGCTTTGCTGCCATCGGCATTGAACTTTTGCACAAAGATGCTGTAGTCGTTTTCGCTGTCTTGGCCATACCAAGTGACGACAAATTCGCCCGCATTGCCCACAGCGGTGATTTGAGGAGCTAAATCTAGGCCGTTGCTTTTGTTCGTGGCTTCCAGCTGCACTGTCGCTCCATTCTGGCTGCCGTCGGCATTGAACTTTTGCACAAAGACGCTGTAGTCGTTTTCGCTGTCAGTGCCAGACCAAGTGACGACAAATTCGCCCGCATTGCCCACAGCGGTGATTTGAGGAGCTTGATCTGGACCGTTGCTTTTGTTCGTGGCTTCCAGCTGCACCGTTGCTCCATTCTGGCTGCCATCGGCATTGAACTTTTGGACAAAGATGCTGTTGTCGCCTTCGGTGTCGAGGCCCTGCCACGTGAGGACATATTCGCCAGTGCTGCCCACAGCGGTGATTTGGGGGTTACCATCAGAACCGTTGGTCTTGTTCAGCGCCTCAATTTGGCGTGTACCACCGGCCGTTGTGCCATCGGCGTTGAATCTCTGAACAAAGATGCTGTTGTCGTTTTCGCTGTCCACACCGCCCCAAGTCACCACAAATTCACCTGCATTGCCCACGCTGGTGATCTGTGGTGAGGTGTTGCCTTGATAGTCTGCGTTCAAGGCATCCAGTTGCACGGGCACAGGTGTTGCCGCCGATCCATCCGCATTGAACCTTTGCACAAAGACACTGAACTCCTCGTTGCTGTTCACGCCCCACCAGGTCACGGCAAACGCACCTTCGTTGCCCAAAGCGGTGATTTGCGGGTCGTAGTTTTCGAGGAAGGGTGTGTTTGGAACCAGCAATTGAACAGCATTGGTGCTGGCTTTGCTGCCATCGGATGCGAACTTTTGCACGTAAATGCTGTCGTAGTCTTTTGGGCTTTGAGGGTTGCCTTGCCAAGTGACCACAAACTCCCCAGTTTGGCCAAGTGCAGCGATTTGGGGAACGGTATCGGTCCCGTCGGTCCTGTTCAGTGCTTCCAACTGCACCACAGTGCCGCTCTGGATGCCGTCGGCATTGAACTTTTGCACAAAGATGCTGTAGTCGTTTTCGCTGTCGCGGCCATACCAAGTGACGACATATTCGCCCGAATTGCCCACAGCGGTGATTTGGGGGGCAAAATCTGCACCGTTGGTCTTGTTCAGACCATCCAATTGGACAGGCTTGGGCGGCGTGAGCAGTTTGGCTGTTGGGGCCTTGGTGTCGTAGGCTTGCGCTTCAGCGCTGGTGGTGTTGGCCGGGGCATTGCCGGCCGTGTCGCTCCAAGCGGTGCCCACGCTCACGCCGAGGTCGTCGCCTTGCTCGCCCGCTGGCGGTGTAACGACCATGGTGAAGACCTTGCCCGCTTCACCTTCCACCGTGCTGGCCACCAGGGTGCCCTTGCTGCCGTTGTTGACGGTGATGTCGTCCGCTGTGAAGTCCGTCACCGCCTCGCTGAAGGTGAAGGTGTAGGTCACCGGGCCGGTGGCCGCGCCGCTGGTCTTGTCATCGGTGATGGTCAGGGTGGGGGCTTTGGTGTCGTACGCCTGGACTTCGGCAACCGTGATGTTGGCCGGGGCATTGCCTGCCGTGTCGCTCCAAGCGGTGCCCACGCTCACGCCGAGGTCGGCACCTTCGGCACCTGCGGTGGTCAGTGTTGGCGCTGCAGGGGCTAAGGAAATGCCTGACCGGACAGGGACCGGGGTCCCTGTGGGCGGCGTGACGACCATGGTGAAGACCTTGCCCACTTCACCTTCCACTGTGCTTGCCACCAAAGTGCCCTTGCTGCCGTTGGCGACGGTGATGTCGTCCGCTGTGAAGTCTTTGACCACCTCGCTGAAAGTGAAGGTGTAGGTCACGGGGCCGGTGGCCGCGCCGCTGGTCTTGTCATCGGTGATGGTCAGGGTGGGGGTTTTGGTGTCGTAAGCCTGGGCTTGGGCAACCGTGATGTTGGCCGGGGCATTGCCTGCCGTGTCGCTCCAAGCGGTGCCCACGCTCACGCCGAGGTCGGCACCTTCGGCACCTGCAGGAGGCGTGACGACCATGGTGAAGACCTTGCCCGCTTCACCTTCCACTGTGCTGGCCACCAAGGCACCCATGCTGCCGTTGGCCACGGTGATGTCCTTCGCTGTGAAGTCTTTGACCACCTCGCTGAAAGTGAAGGTGTAGGTCACGGGGCCG
>CAYRBW010000029.1:0-8574 GCA_964422575.1 uncultured Limnohabitans sp. | reverse complement strand
TCACGGGGCCGGTGGCCGCGCCGCTGGTCTTGTCATCGGTGATGGTCAGGGTGGGCAGAACCAGGTCCACTGCGACATTGGTTTGCGCCGCCTCTCCGGCGTTGCCGCTCAGATCGCTGAAATTGCCGCTCAAACGAATCTGCGCCGCGCTGGCAGCACCTGCGGTGTACAGACCCGTGTAGCTCAGACCGCCATCTGTTGTGCTGAAGGTGCCCAGTGTGCCGCTGGTGACGGTCAACATCTCGTTGATGTCATCCCACAGTTTGACGGCTTCGCTGAAGCGCAAGGTCACCAGGGTGCTGCCGCCGGCTTTGAGCAGGGTGGAGGCCAGCTCCAGGGTTGCTGTGGGTGCGATGGTTTCCAGCTCGGAGGTGTCGGGGTTGTTGGGTTTGAGGTGTTCAACAGCAGCACTTTCAGAGACGATTTCGACACCGGCGTCGAGCAGAGCGGCCAAGTCGGTGTTGGCGCTGATGACTTGTTCAGCCTCGGTCGCAATTTTGCTCACATCCACGGCAATGCCGTTGCCCGGGTTGCCATCGGCGTCCAGGGTTTGCAAAAGCTGGGCGATTTTGACCATCTTGGCATCGGTCAAATTGCTGCGCTCAACGCCTGCCAAATCTTGCACGTACACCTTGCCATCGCTGTTGGGGCTGAGCTGCCCCAGGGTGATGTTGGCCACTTTGAAGGTCACAACATCACCAGCCGAGTACGCAAACGAACCGTCCGCCGCCGTTTTGCCTTTGAGCACCCCGTTGATGTAATAGTCCACACCGCCAACGGGGCTGTCGATCAGGTAACCCGTGGCTCCCGGGGCAGGAGGCGTGCTGCCTTTCGATCCGCCACCCGATCCGGCGCCCAAAATCGCGGCGAAACCCAGCAACCAGCCCATGTTGGCGCCCGGTGTGATGGCTTCGCTGCTGGGCACCGCAGCGGTGCTGCTGGGTGCTGTTTCAGGGGCTGGGAGGGCACCAGCGCCAGAGCTGGTGGCACCCATCGGCCTGGGCCAAAAGCATGGGCGCTGGACTCTGCAATGCGGGCTCAAGACCCACACCTTCGGCCAAGGCCTGCGCTGGTGTGGCCGCGTCGCTCAGCACCAGGTCTTCGGTGGCTTTTTCATCGCGCTCATTGGCGCGTGCCGCCTTGACTTTGGGCCTGGGCTGGACTTCAGCTTTGTCCAGCTTGCTCACACCTGGCTGAGCGACGCTCTGCGCTGTCAACACAGCTGCGGCTGCTCGAACTGGGGCGGCGCTTGGCACAAAGTTCTCTGTGCGGGTTGTTTTCGCAGTTGTCTCCACGGTGCTGGGAACAACGGAGGGGGTGCTGGGTGTGGTGCTCATGGTTCGTCTTTCGAAGGTGGTTGATGGGTCAACGGCTGGCCAACTGGGGGTTCTTCACGTCGATCGTTTGAAGGTCACGCGTCACGTGGGTGACAGGCCTGTCCGACGGACTTCAAGCCTGCGGGCCTGTCGTTCTCCTTGAGCGAGCGTGTTGAACTTGAAGTGACTTTATGCACGGGGCAGACGGGTTCTTGAATAATTCCTGAAAATTCCTGAAAACTCCTGAAAAGACCTGAAAAGACCTGAAAAAAGCCGCAAAATCGCGTCCATTGAATTTGGCGCGCTTGTTTAAAAAGAGAAACCCACACCCATCAAGAACGTTTTCGAGGTCGAGTTGTGATGCGATCGCCTGTTGGCCTTGATCCCCGAGGGATTGGCGGTGGGGTGTGAAAATCGCAAACGCTTCATGGATTGAAACCCTCGATGCGCCTTCCGCGCAAACCACGAAAGCGCTGACCGAAAGCATCAATGACCATGCCTTTGCAATTTGAGACTTTTTCAATCGATCCGGTGAGCCGAAAGCTGCTTGTAGAGGGACATGAAGTCCAGTTGGGTGCCAGAGCCTTTGATGTGCTCGTGGTCTTGGCTGAAAGGTACCGGCAGGTGGTGGGCAAACAAACCTTGATGTCATTGGTTTGGCCCAATTTGGTGGTTGAAGACAACAACCTGCAGGTGCAGATCGCCAGCCTGCGCAAGGTTTTGGGCAAGTCCTTGATCCAAACCGTGTCTGGGCGCGGCTACTGCTTGGCGGCCTCTTTACAGCCAGAGGAAGGGTCAGCAACATCGCCCAAGCTGGCCGACCCGCAAACCACGCAAGCCAAGGAGCGGCAGGCCGCCACGCCACCGACAGCTGGGCTTGCAACGGGCAATTTGCCTGCGTTCTTGCCCTATTTGTATGGCCGCGCACGCGAAGCTGCAGATCTCGACGAGCTGCTCAGATCGCACCGTCTGGTGACCTTGACGGGGGCTGGTGGCTTGGGCAAAACCCACCTGGCCAACAGCGTGGGCCTGGCCCACAAATCGCAGTGGCGTGACGGCGTGTGGTTGCTGCGGGCCGAGGAATGCCACGATGTGACGTCGCTTGTTGCGGCAAGCATGCAGTGCTTGGGGGTGGTGACCGACCAAGACCTGACAGCACAGGCGGCGCTGCAAGTGTTGTGCAGTTCCTTGCAAGACAAACAATTGCTCTTGATCGTCGACAACTGCGAGCACATCCTGGGGGCGGTGCAAACCTTGCTTGGCGCTTTGCTTGACCGGGTTGCTGGGCTGCAAGTGCTGGCGACCAGCCAAGTGCCGCTGCGCATGAGCAATGAGTTCATCTACCAGTTGGACACACTGTCCATGCCCTCGGACAGCGATTCGCCCAAGCAGGCCCTGCAATCTGGTGCGATGCAAATGTTTCTGGGGCGTTTGCAGCAGCAGCACCAGCGCTATACAAACTTAAGCGACGAGGAGTTGCGTCACGCCATGCTGATTTGCCAGCGCCTCGATGGCATGGCCTTGGCGCTCTTGTTGGCCGCAGCGCGTGTGCCCTTGCTGGGTTTGCAAGCGGTCAGCGAACATGTGTCGGAATGCTTGGATGTGTTGGCCGCCAGCAAGCCTTCGGCAGAAATGCCCGAGCGCCACCAAGCCCTCAAAGGGGTGATGGAATGGACTTACCGACTGCTGGACCCGGATGAAGCACAGGCCTTTCAGCGTTTGGGCCTGCTGATTGGCAGTTTTGATTTGGAAACGGCACAACATGTGCTGGGGGGGCCCAACACGCCCGATTGGAAGGTGCTCAAACGGCTTGAGGCCCTTTTGAACCATGGCTTTTTGATGGCGGCTGACGGTGCTGCCCGGCGCTACCGCTTGTTGCAACCCCATCGGCTGTTTGCGCTTGAAAAACTCCAGGAAAGCAACACACTGGACCTCGCACAATGTTCTTTTGCACAGGCCATGCTGGGTCTGAGCGATGCGTTGATCAAGGTTCGCAAGACCGATGCCCTGTGGGCCAGTTTGCCCAGCATCCATGCGGCTTTTGAGTGGGCGTGCGAACAAGATGAGGAAACCCGCCAAGCCTTGGCCATGGCTTTGGCCGTGAACACCGCCATGTTGCTCCTGGTCAGTGGTCGGGCTGGACAGGCCTTGCAGCATTTGCAACGCGTCTCTCCATGGGTGCACTTGCAGCCTTCGCGCTTGCGGCAGGCCAAATATTGGCAGTGGCTGGGGCGCTGTGGTGTACACGGCAGGCTGCCCACTTCGCAATGCATTCAGGCGTTTGAGCGTGCACATCAAATTTACGTTGAACTTGACAATGTGCGCCATGCCCATGCATGCAAGCGCATGTTGGCCGAGGCACACATGGGCGCAGGGCAATTGCAACGTGCCGGAGAATCTTTGCAAGATGCCTTGGCGCTGGAGGGCACGCGCACAACGATGGCCGACAGCATGCGACGCTTGCGTTTGCAGGGTTTGTTGGCCCACAAAAATGGGGACGCACAGCTGGCTTTGGGCTTGCTTGAGGAGGCCTTGCTGATGGCGCAGGCGGCGCAGGTCCACCGTTATGCGGTGACGATGGAATTGGACATTGCGCGGCTGTACATCACAACGGGGGAATTGGACAAAAGCCTGCCCATCCTCGATCGCTTGCAGCAGACGGGTGTGCGTCACTTTTCACAACAACTCACCCTGGGATCGGCCTGCGCCGATCTGGTGTTTGCTTTGCTCAAGCTGGGCGATTGGGAGCGCGCAGCACAGATCTGCGCTTTCGCTTTGCCCTACTGGGAAAGCAGCGGGATTTTTGCCCGCTATGGCGACTTGTTGGCGTGGTGGCTGTTGGCCAGCGCACATGCAAGGTCAGAAAATCACGGGGAACGCACCCTGTATGCACGGCAGATGCTGGCCATGGCGGATCGGTTTTTTGCCGACAACGAAATTCAGCGCGACTTTTCAGCCCAACACAGCCACGACCAAGTCATGCAGCTGCTGCCCGCTTTGCAGCAGGTCGGCGGCGGCCAAGGGGCCATTTCACAGGCCACGCGTGCCATGCTGCCACAAACGCAGCTGGCCCAGTACCTGGGGTCGCAAGTGCAGTCGGTGGGCCCACTCACCAGCGCAGCTGCGCAGGCAGGGCATCAAACGTCCTGAAGTACGGGTCCTGGGCCCAGCGGGCCGATGCTGGCTCCAAGCGCAGTGATTCGCAGTTGTCGACCAAGGTGTTCAGCACGGCCGGCACGGTCAGCTGCGCCATCGGCATGCCCATGCATTGGTGCTCGCCCCAGCCGAACACCAAACTCTGGTCGGACTGCGGTGGGCGTTCAATGTCAAAACGTTCCGCATCTGGGCCGAACACCGATGCGTCGCGGTTGGCCGATCCAAGCACCAAACACACCCGTGCATCTTTTGGAATCCGAACGCCACTGAGCACCACGTCCCGGGCGGCATAACGGTCAGCCAATTGGAAGGGGGGGTCAAAACGCTTGATTTCTTCCCACGCGTTTTGCCGCACTGCCGCACCGCCCTTGACAAAAGCCTGCCAAACATGGGTCTGCTGTTGCAAGTTGTGCAGACCCGTGCCCAGCAAAAATGCGCTGGAGAGGTAGCCACCCAGAATGAGGTTCAAACCGGTGGGCACGGCTTCGTTCATGCCAAGACCCGGCGTTTCGTTGGCCGCCGCCATCGACGCGATGCGCTGAAACAAGCCCAGCGCTGGTGCTGCGGCTGAAGTGCCCTGCTCGGCCCCTGCGTGCATGGGGCATTGGGCGAGCGCCAAATTTTTCAGCAACGCTGAAATGCCCATCGCAGCCTCTCTAGATTGGCGCACCTGATCGGCAGGGCCCATCGGGCAAAAGCATTTGAGCATGGTGGTGGCCAGGGCGTTGACGGTGCCCCACTGCGCCTCTGGCAAACCGAACATGTGCATGAACGCTTGCGAAAACACAGGGTTGGCAAAGTCATTCATCACATCGATGTGCAGCGATTGGCCTTGTTTGGCAGCGCTGTGCATGCTTTGCAAAGTTTTGAGCGCGCGCGCGCGCGCATCGTTTTCAACGCCCGCCATGGCCTGCGCAAACACAGGGTTGATGGCGACGCGCACACCGGTGTGTTCTGGCGCGTCCATGTGGAACATGCCACGCCCTGCGCGTGCCTGGTCAATGGGCTTTTTCAGGAACAGATCAGAGTTCAGGGCGGCCTCTTGGCACTGGGCATGTCCAAAAATCCAGTAGGCCTCGTAGGCGCCTCGCTGTACTTTGGCCACCGGTGCATGTTGGCGGTAAAGCGCGTAATAGGGATAGGGATTGCGCAAAAAGTCGGCATCCAGTGGGTCAAGTTGTGCCGGTGCAAGTTTGACCCCTTTGCGCAGCGCGGGGGGCGTGGACAACCAAACGGCTGGCCCCATGTTTTGCGCGGCGTCATCGTCAAAACCAGCACCTTGGGCCAACCAACGCAGGCCGCCGATGCCCGGCATCAGCAGGTAAAGGCTGGCCCGCGTGGTGCACCACTGGGGCAGCTGGAATGTCACGGGGGCTTGGCCTCCCGTTCGTGGTATTTCGAAACGGGCACTGAGGTCTTGCGAACCGAAAATCGGGTCCTGCATGCCTTTGATACCGCTGGCGGCCGAGTCGCCGTTGGCCCAATGTTGGACCATGAATTCAAACTGGCGCTCAATGTCGCCACAGATGAACAAGGCGAAAAGGCCACGTCGTGCGGTCGGATTGGCGGGGTCCCAAGCAGGGCCGTAGGGCAGGCCACGGCGAATGAGGCGGCGGCTGTAGGGTTGACCGGCCACCCTTGCGCTGCGCGGGTTCATCCGGCGAATGTGGGCACCCACTGGGCAGACCCCACCGAAGTGGTCGTTGGGCGTGTTGGGGTACGCCTGGGAGGGGGCGAAGTCGAATGCATTGCTGGTGCTGGCCGTTCCCGGTGCGCTCTCGACCAGTTTGGGGCCGGTGTCGCTGGCCTGTGCCCCGCTGGATGATTCGCTGAGCGGCGACAGCGGTGTCCCATCGCGCCAGCGCCCCATCATTTTGGCGGCCACCCATTCGCGATCCACACCCTGCTCTTGGGCCACCTGGGTGAGCACATTTTCAAATGCAGCCACGTCTTGGTCGATGGCGCGGACCACCGCAAAGGTGGCGTTTTCGCACAGTTCGGCAGGCATTTGTCCCAGGCTGCTGCCGCCATAAACGCTGGTGTAGTCACGTCCCAGCAAAAACTCACCCACACTGGAGAGGGGCTGACCGTCGGATGGTTTTTTGGTCTCTGTATGGACCTGTGTGTCGCTCTCGGATGCCAGCGCCAAGCGGGGCTGTGAGATGCTGTCGCGGTAGCCAAAATGCACCTGATCGTCGGGCAGGGCTTGTGCGTCGTGTTGGTGGACCAAGGCCAGATCGTGCGCCGCAAAAGCCGCCAGCAATTGGCTGTGGCTTTGTTCAAAAGCCGATTGGCTCTCTGGACTGCTGGCATACAAAGAGAGCATGAGGTGCACCTGGGTGCGGGCCCCCCCCATTTCCCAGTGCTCTGGGCTGCTCGCCCCGGTGTCACCATTGGTGCGGGCGCGTTCAGGGTGGCCTGGTCCATCCAAAAAGGCTTTGGGCAGGGTGGCGATGTGATCTTGCTTGACGCCCAAGGCACGCAGGCCTTCAGCGGTCAGCCCCATGTTGAGCATGGTGTTCGGCTTTTTTTGCCAAATCTCGCCGGAGGTGATGGTGGGCAAGTCGCCGCCCTTGCCATCGACCAGCAAATGCAAGAATGCGCGGGCTTTGCGGCTATTGAGCATGCGCAGCCCATAGTGACGGGCGAAATGGACACGGTAGCCCGCCAAAATTTGCCCTTGCACATCGGCACGGTTCACCACATGGGGTTGCACTTGGCGTACAACCGGCGGCTGATCGGTCGGCCCCAAAATGTCCACCACGGTGGTGCGGGGGTAGGCGCTGTAGGTGGGGTAGTTGTCCCAGGCCATGACGGGTTCCTGAACCACCACACGGTTGTTCTTCTCAACAAATGCCAAAAACGCAGCGGGGTACTCTTTCACAGGCAGTGGCGGGGCATCTTTCACGAAGCTCAATATGGTGTTGAACACATCCCCGATAGCGATCACAAAATCAAGCGCATACGCCTGTATCGGGCCGTCAAAACTGGTGATCACCTGCAAAATTCGGTTGTCTCGCGTGGGCAAAAAGCGCGCAAAATGAACAAAATGCAAAGCTTGCAAAGAAGCGTTCGTGCGGTCTTTTTGACTGTTGATGGCCATCATCAGCGCTGGCATTTGGCTGGGGTCTTTCAGTTCGAGTTGCAGGTTCAAACCACTGCTGACGGATTCGGGTGTTCTGTTGATCATGGTGCGGGCTCTTTGGGTCGTGTTTTCTTGTGAAGTTGCTCAGTTTGATGGTTAGCGATGTCGTGTTGTTTATTGTGGCAAAGTTGTATGTTCAATGTGCCTCGCACAGCAGGCGCAGGTTGTTCACATCCTGGTAAATACGAAAGCGCTGCTGGCTGCTCAGGGCCAGCGGATCGCGTTCTTCTTCGGGTATGTGCGTGCAGCGCCCCGGTTTGATGGGTTTGAGTGGGCGTTGGTACAGCAGGCAGTCTTTGAGTTCGTTGCGGGCGGTGTTGTGAAGTAGGGGTGGGTTGAGTTCAATTTGGTTTGCATGGCTTCACGCAGTTGTCCAATGGCTTTTTCTAGCGCTTTGTGGGCGACATCGTCTTGTGGGGAAACCCGTGGCGCAGCAGCGGGGTCATTGTGCGGGTTTGCGTTTGAGCAAGTGGTCGAGACGGTGACGCATGGCGCGGGCTTCGTGGCGGCTCACGGCCAATGATTAGCCATCTTTGGGCTTGCGTCCGTCGCTGAAAATCCGCCCCCCGGCTTGATCATTGCACAGGGTTCGTTTTGCGTGTTGAGCTTGACCATGGCTCAGCCCAAAGAAGTAGAGCCCAGATCGAGGAGCAGTCGGTAACGCATGTTTGGCATGGTATTTTCAGTCTATGAGTGAATTTATTTGTGGTGACCATTGTGCTATATCTTCCTCGCATTTCGAAGATTGAAAAATGCGCTCTGGACGCTAACAAGTAGAAAAATGCACCAAATGGAAAGGCTGCTATATGCGGCCTTTCGTCTTTGTGCACCCAGCATGGGCGCACACCTGCGGGTGCAAGTCCCGCTGTGAGCTGGTCACAGTGAGCTTGAGTGTTGCGCAACTGCGTGAGGGCGACCGAACGTGGGAAGCAAGCGTGGAGCGTAAATCGCGAGCCG
>CAYRBW010000028.1:15172-18529 GCA_964422575.1 uncultured Limnohabitans sp. | reverse complement strand
CGCCTGGATGATCTGGGTGCGTCGCTTCCGGCTTCGTAACTGTGCGCCCGCGGGCACGATCATCGGCCCAATCGTCGTGGCGGTGGGGTGGCTGTGCTCTTTCGTCGGGTACAACAACGCCATCCAGTCGGGGTTGGTTCAGGAAAACGGTGAGGTGAAAAATGTCCAGGTTTCGTAATGCCGTTTTGTCTGCCGCATTGTTGGCGGTTGCCAGCTTGGCCTCGGCTCAAGCTTCCAAGTATCCAGGGGTAGGCCGCGATGCCACGCCCAAAGAAGTAGCCAAGTGGGACATCGATGTCCGCCCGGACTTCAAAGGGTTGCCAGCGGGTTCCGGTTCTGTTGCCAAAGGCCAGGATGTGTGGGAGGCCAAGTGCGCCCATTGTCATGGCGTGTTTGGTGAATCCAATGAAGTGTTCAGCCCCTTGATCGGCGGCACTACGGCTGAAGACGTCAAGAACGGACGTGTGGCCAATTTAGCCCGCACGGATTACCCAGGCCGCACCACCATCATGAAGGTGGCCACGGTGTCCACTTTGTGGGACTACATCAACCGAGCCATGCCTTGGACCAATCCCAAGACATTAACGCCTGATGAGGTCTATGGCGTGACGGCTTTCTTGTTGAACCTCGCCAATGTGGTGCCAGAAAACTTCACCTTGTCGGATAAAAACATCGCAGAAGTGCAAAATCGCATGCCCAACCGCAATGGCATGACGACCCAGCATGCGATGTGGCCAGGCAGTGAGTTCGGTGGGCTCAAAAAGCCAGACACCGCCAACAAAATTTGCATGAAGGATTGCACGCCTGAGGCCAAGGTGGCCTCGTTCTTGCCCGACTTCGCCCGCAATGCCCACGGCAACTTGGCTGAACAAAACCGCTTGATCGGTCAACAGCGTGGTGCAGATACGTCCAAGCCAGAACCCAAAGCCGGTATGCCTGTGTCTTCGGCTCCTGCTGCTCCTGCGGCTTCGGCAAAACCTGACAATGCTGAAGCCAAAGCAGCCATCGCGTTGCTGAACAAGTACAGTTGCACGGCTTGCCACGGTGTGGATAAGAAAATTGTGGGTCCTGGTTTCAATGAGATTGCCAAAAAGAACTCAGGCAAGGTTGATTATTTGATTGGCAAGATCAAGGCCGGTGGTTCGGGTGTGTGGGGTCCGATCCCGATGCCTACTCAGACGCTGCCTGACGCAGATGCCAAGAAAATTGCCGAATGGATTTCCAAGGGGGCCAGCAAGTAAATGCGGGATACCCCCGTAGTGTTGCTGAACCAATTTCACTAGCATCATTCAATCATCAAGGAGATTTCAGATGCAAACTCGTCGCGAGACACTCAAGCAAAGCGCAGTGGTTGCTGGCTTGCTGGCTTCGGCTGGCTTTCCCCAGTTCGCTCAAGCCGCTTTTAACAAGGTTGGTTTTGAAGCCAAATCCGTTCAGGACGCCGCCAAGGCATTTGGTGCCGCCAGCCTGACCGAAAGCAAAGACGTGACCATCACTGGTCCAGACATCGCTGAAAACGGTGCTGTGGTTCCTTTGGGTGCCAGCACTTCTTTGGCGGGTGTCAAACAATTGTTGATCCTGGTTGAAAAGAACCCTGCAGCTTTGGTGGCCATGTTCCACGTGAGCGACGCTGTGGACGCCAACTTTGCGACCCGCGCCAAAATGGGCCAATCGTCTGACGTTTATGCAGTGGCCATCATGGCCGACGGCAAGGCTTTGTTCTCCAAGAAAGAAGTCAAAGTCACTTTGGGTGGTTGCGGCGGTTAATCGCTCAATTGCTTTTCAACAGAATCATTGAAAGATTAGGAGAAAAAAATGGCAGATCCAATGCGCATTCGTGCCCAAGCCTCTGGCGACAAAGCCACTGTCCGTGTGCTCATGAGCCACGAGATGGAATCTGGTCAGCGCAAAGATGCAGCTGGCAAACTGGTCCCCGCCTGGTTCATTCAGGAAGTGACAGCCTCTTTGAACGGCAAACAAGTGTTGGCCGCCGAATGGGGTCCTGCTGTGTCCAAAAACCCCTTCATGCAATTCGCCATCAAGGGTGCCAAGGCGGGCGACAAAGTCGCTGTGACTTGGAAGGACAACAAGGGTGACACCCGCACAGACGAAGCGACTGTGTCCTGATCCCATTCACGTCTAAAAAGGGGTGAAGTTTTAGTGGGCTTCACCCTTTTTTCGTTTCAAAAATTTCAACAGAGGTGACAATGAAAAAAGCATCAACACTTTCCATTGCAGCGGCATTGGCCCTGGCCATGGCACCGGTCATGGCCCAGAAAACAGCCAGCCAAGGCATCGACGAATACCGTGCCATGCTGCAAGACGGTAATCCTGCCGAGCTTTTTGAAGCCAAAGGCGAAGACCTTTGGAAAAAAGCCCGTGGCCCTAAAAATACCTCGCTTGAAAAATGCGATTTGGGCAAGGGCCCAGGCGTTGTCAAGGGTGCGTTTGTTGAGTTGCCTCGTTATTTTGCCGACACGCAAAAAATGCAAGATTTGGAATCGCGCCTGGTGACCTGCATGGAAAGCTTGCAGGGTTTTAATGCCGCCGAGATTTCCAAAACAGCATTTGGCCGTGGCGAAATGGCCAACGTGACCGCCTTGGCCACTTGGATTGCAGCAGAATCCAAAGGTCAACGCTTTAATTTGTCGCAAGCACATCCGCAAGAAAAAACGTTTTATGAAGTCGGCAAGCGTTTGTTCTTTCAGCGCGGTGGCCCCCATGACTTTTCATGTGCCTCATGCCATGGCGAAGAGGGCAAGCGAATCCGATTGCAAGATTTGCCCATTTTGACCAAGAACCCAGGTGACGGTGTTGGCTTTGCTGCGTGGCCAGCTTACCGCGTGTCGAACGGGCAAATGTGGAGCATGCAACTGCGCTTGAACGATTGCTACCGCCAGCAGCGGTTTCCTTATCCGGGTTTTGCCAGTGATGCGACCATCGCATTGGCAACATACTTGGGCGTAAATGCCAAAGGTGCCGCATCGGTTGCACCCGCCATCAAGCGTTGAAACAGGAGAAATTCATGAATAAAAAGCCCCAACTTGTTTTGGTCAGCTTGTCTGCCGCATTGGTGGCGGTGGGCTGTGCCTCTGGTCCTTCGATGGCCGAACTCAATGCCTTGACCGACCAAATCGTGAAGGCTTCTTTCCGTGATGAAAACCATGTGAAAGTGGAGCGCATCACGGCCACAGACGAAACCAACCGTGTGTGCAGCGAAGCCGATGTGGCAGGCAAACCGTTGGACGAAAAGATTGCCAAAGGCATTGAGCAAGCCAACCTCAAACCCATCAAGAGGCCTTCTCACGGCAAGTACATTGGCGATCTCTAGCTGGAGATGTCCATAGAAATACCACG
>CAYRBW010000028.1:14231-15162 GCA_964422575.1 uncultured Limnohabitans sp. | reverse complement strand
AAGTTCATTGGCGACTGGAAAGAGGGCGAAAAAATTGCCCAGAGTGGTCGTGGGTTAACTTGGACGGACGATGTCAAAACCGTCAACGGCGGCAACTGCTACAACTGCCACCAGATCAGCAAAGAGGAAATCTCTTTTGGCACGATTGGCCCGAGCCTCTACAACTACGGCAAGATCCGCGGCGTGAACGACCCCAACAGTCCAGCCAGCAAAGCCATCGTGGAATACACCTGGGGCAAGATCTGGAATTCCAAGGCCTACAACGCCTGTTCCAACATGCCTCGTGCGGGCCACATGGGTATCTTGAATGAGACACAGGTTCGCCACATTGTGGGCTTGTTGCTTGACCCCAAGTCGCCTGTTAATCAGTAAAAACTGTGAACCCGGCTTGTCCGGGTTTTTCACTTCTTGTATATCAGTGATTGCAAATATGAATCTCTCCAAACGCGAATTTATCCAAGTCATGGGTGCTGGCACGATGGCTGGCTTGAGCATGGGCTCCTATGCCGAAGCCAGTGCGGCCACGGCAGCCAACGGTCTGTATGACATTCCGAAGTTCGGCAATGTGTCATTTCTGCACATGACCGATTGCCACGCACAGCTCAAGCCGATTTATTTCCGTGAACCCAGCATCAACATGGGCATTGGTTCCATGGCTGGAAATTTGCCGCATTTGGTGGGTGAGTATTTGCTCAAGGCCGCGAAGATACGTCCCGGTACGGCTGAAGCCCATGCCTTGACTTTTTTGGACTATGAAAAAGCCGCCAAGCGTTATGGCAAGGTCGGTGGTTTTGCCCACTTGGCGACGCTGGTCAAACGCATGAAGGCCAGCCGCCCAGGTGCATTGCTGCTTGACGGCGGTGACACTTGGCAAGGTTCGGGCACCAGTGTGTGGACCAACGGTCAAGACATGGTCGATGCCTGCAAGTTG
>CAYRBW010000028.1:0-14221 GCA_964422575.1 uncultured Limnohabitans sp. | reverse complement strand
CTGGGTGTGGATGTGATGACGGGCCACTGGGAATTCACCCTGGGTATGGAGCGTGTGAAGGAAATCGTTGAAAAAGACTTTGCTGGCAAGATTGACTTTGTGGCCCAAAACGTCAAGACCAACGACTTCGGCGACCCGGTGTTCAAGCCTTATGTGATCCGCGAGATCAATGGTGTGCCTTGCGCCATCATCGGTCAAGCGTTTCCCTATACGCCGATTGCCAACCCCCGTTACATGGTGGCCGATTGGGCCTTCGGTATCCAAGACGAAAACATGCAGAAGATGGTCAACGAAGCCCGCGCCAAAGGCGCGCAGGTGGTGGTCGTGATCAGCCACAACGGCATGGATGTGGACTTGAAAATGGCCAGCCGAGTCAGTGGTATCGACGCCATCATGGGTGGCCACACACACGATGGCATGCCGGTGGCCTCCATCATCTCCAACAAGGGCGGTAAGACCTTGGTCACCAATGCAGGCTCCAACGGCAAGTTCCTGGGGGTGTTGGACTTCGACGTCAAGGACAAAAAGGTCAGCGACTTCCGCTACAAACTGCTGCCCGTGTTCTCCAACATGCTGCCAGCCGACAAAGAGATGGACGCTTTGATCACCAAGATCCGCGCGCCTTACGAATCCAAGTTGTCAGAAAAGCTGGCTGTGACCGACGGACTGCTGTACCGCCGTGGCAACTTCAATGGCACGGGCGACCAGTTGTTGGTTGACGCGCTGCTGGATGTTCAAGGTGCCGAGATCGCGTTTTCGCCCGGCTTCCGTTGGGGCACGACGTTGTTGCCAGGTCAGGCCATCACGCGCGAGTGGTTGCTTGACATGACTGCCACCACTTATTCGTATGCCACCGTGACCGAGATGACGGGCGAGACGATCAAGACGGTCTTGGAAGACGTGGCCGATAACCTGTTCAACCCAGACCCTTACTACCAGCAAGGTGGTGACATGGTGCGCGTTGGCGGCTTGAGCTACAGCTGCAACCCCGTGGGTACCATCGGCAACCGCATCGGTGATTTGCGTTTGAAGGGCCAGCTCATCGAGTCGGGCAAAAAGTACAAAGTGGCAGGCTGGGCCCCTGTGGCCGAGGAAGCGCGCAACCAAGGCAATAAACAGGTGTGGGATGTGGTCGAGACTTGGCTCAAGGCGCAAGGTGGTCGCATCAAGCCACGTCAACTCAACGCCCCCAAAATCATGGGCGCATTGCCCAACAAAGGCTACGCGGCTTGATGAAAGTGTGCAGCGCCTGATGGCGCTGCGCTTTTGGATGCAAGGGAAATGACATGAAAAGAAGACAACTGCTGCTGGCCAGTGCCGCTTTGGGGGGCGTGGCCATGTGGCCTGAAGCGCGATTGTTGGCGCAGCAAGCGCAAGAATTCATCGAAGGCCCGCCTGTGGCCGATATCCCCGCCCAGCAATTGTCCAAGCATGTCTGGATGGTTTATTCGCGCGATGGTTTTCCCACGCCAGAAAACCGGGGCATGATGTCCAACGTCATCTTTGTGGTGACCTCAGCCGGTGTGGTGGTGATCGATTCTGGGGCTTCGCTCCAGATCGGGCAGATGGCGATTCGAATGATCCGCAAGGTGACCGATAAGCCGGTCGTCGCAGTGTTCAACAGCCACTACCACGGCGATCATTGGCTGGGCAACCACGCTTTTGTCAAAGCTTACGGCAAGCAGTTACCGATTTACGCACTGCAAAGCACGATCGACAAGCTCAAGGGGGCCGAAGGCAACCTGTGGCGCAGCCTCATGGAGCGCTGGACCAACCAATCCACCTTGGGCACCGAGGTGGTCTTGCCCAACACAGCCGTCAAGCATGGCCAAGTGATCCAGATTGGCGATCTGACCTTCCGGATGCACCATTACGGGAACGCACACACGCCTTCGGACTTGTGCGTGGAAGTGGTGCAAGACAAGCTCACGGCTGTCGGTGACATCGCCATGGCCAACCGTATTGCCAACATGGACGAAGGCTCTTATCCAGGCACATTCAAGTACTACCAAGCCCTCATGGCGGCTACGGGTGAGCAGCTTTGGGTGCCCGGTCACGGGCAGGGCAGCAAGGATCTGCTCAAAACCTATGGCGAGTTCATGGCGGGCATCTGGGAGCCTTGTCTGCAAGCGGTCAAAGACGGCAAGTCGGAGTCCGACGCGCGCAGTATGGTGCTCAAAGATGTGCGTGTGTCATCCCGTGCCAAAACCATGCAAGGTTTTGAAGGCAACATCGGCAAGTACATCAGCTTGGCTTACCTTGAGGCAGAAAAAGAAGCGTTCTGAGTTTTGAAATAAAGGGGGCACACATGGCAGATGCGAATGGCATCACAGCTGGCAATTCTTTGTCCTTGCTTTGGTTCAGAAGCCGTGAAGATGTCATGCCGTTCATCAACGACACCGCCGTTCGCATCCGTGCGGGCATCATGTTGGTTATCCCCATTTTCATGGCCTTCACTTTGTGGGACATCGTGTACGGCAGCCGCTGGATCGTGACGGGTGATGTGATCAAAGACACCTACGAACTCGACTTTGACAACCGTATTCTTTACATGGTTGAGGCCGTGCGCAGAACCTACGACTACACCGTTCAGACTTGGCTGCTGTTTTATGCCTTGTTTGAAATGCTGGCGGGGATGAGTGTGAGAACGGCTTACCTGTCGCCCACCATCTGGCTGTCCACATTGCTGGCACGGCGAGCACGCCCTGTGTGGAAACCTTTGGCACCCAAAAGGTTTGCATGGATCATTGGCGCGACCATGATCAGTTTTTGTTTGGTGTTTTTTCACCCAGAAAAATTCGCTGCGGCCATCAACTTCGTTTTTCAAAGCAATGTGTTGCCCACCACCGAGCAGTATTTGGCACGCTGGCTGCCCCTGGTGATGGTCTGGGTGTGCCTAGGCTTCATGTGGCTCGAAGCTGTGATGGGCTATTGCCTGGGCTGTGAGGTGCACGCCTTGTTGGTGAAGCTGGGTGTTTTCAAAGAAGAGTGTGAGGCTTGCAATAACCTCGATTTTGGTCAACCGCGTTGATCCACTGCAAGACGCATCAGTGGTGCGTCTTGCAGCCTGAGTTCATTCGTGTTTGATAATTCGCCCAGATCCGTTTGACTGCCCCCAAATGTGCCCCCATGTGCCCCCGGAAGGTGGCACACTTCAACGCGCCACAATGGACGATAGAAAGCGATTTACAGAGGGGAAATAAAAAAATCCGCACCGTGCTGGACGTGTGCGGATTTAAGTTTGGTGCCCCCGACAGGAATCGAACCTGTATCACTCCCTTAGGAGGGAACAATAACAAGTTGAAAAAGTCATTGTACAGCAACCACTTACGTGTTCTTAGTACGCTATCCTTGCCACAATGTTCCAAATTTGTTCCAAGTTCCAACTTGGACGTTCTAAAAGGAGTGGTGAAGATGGCGGGGAAGTTGATCACTGAACGTGTTGGCGTCAATGGCGATGTGTCGTTCTTGGTGCGTGTGCGCGAAGCTGGTGTTGCTGTAAGCAAAACCTACAAGACCAAAAAAGAAGCTGAAAAATTCATTCGTGAAGTCAAGTCAAAAATTGATCGTGGTGAGTCGGTAGACATCACCAAAATCAAGAAGCTGACTTTGGCCCAGATTTTCACTGAATATTTAAAGCACAACACTGTTGCCGATGGCAAACGGTATGACCTTGAAAAATTGAAGTTGGAGATTGGAAAAGTTCCGCTTGGAAATTTCAAATCTGGAACATTTGCTCTCTACCTGAAAACCAAGCTGGAACAAAAAGTTCCAGATCAAGCGACTAAAAAAAAAGCTAGTCCGCTTTATGCTGGCCATAAAATTTTGGATGTAAAAACTGGTGAGATGGTCAAAAAGACCTACAGCGAAAGCACCATAAGGAAGCTCTATTACGCTATCAAAACTTCTTTGGCGTGGCACGCCAAACACCATGATTACATGTTTGACCGTAAGCCATTTGATGAGAATTCGCCACCCAAAGCATGGATTCCAAGGGATCGGATTCTTGAAGCTGGTGAATTAGATAGCTTGCTGGCTGCTACAGAAAAAATGTATGTGAAGCGCGAAGAATTGCGGTGCCTTATTCTTTGGCAATATTATTCTTGTATGCGTGCTGGTGAAAGTCTTCTTATCAAGTGGGATGAAATTCATTTGGATGAAAAAAATCCAAGTCACTCATACATTTTTGTTCCCAAAGAAAATACAAAAATTGCTGATAAAAAGAATGCCGAAGATCGGAAAGTTCCACTAAGGCCAGAGTTCTACCACTTCATTAAAGACCGTCTTATGAAGTTGAAGAAGGATGGTCAATCGTTGGTGTTTGGTGAATATTGGAAAAGCAGTTCTGTTCTTGCTGCTCGGTTCAAAGTCATCTGCAAAAATGCCAAAGTTACTAACTTCAAAATTCACGATTTAAGGCATTGTGCTGTTAGCTGGTATTTTGTGAATACAAATTTGACTGATATTGAAATTAGTAAAATTTCAGGTCATATTGAGTTGGGAACTTTGAAACGATATGCCACTTTAAGACATAGTGACATTGGCGCAAAACTTTGGGCTAATGCTAGTTAAATTCATATGAATTTAACTCAACCTAGAAAGCACCTTCGGGTGCTTTTTTGTTGACTTAAATTATATATTTCGTATGATATTCCAAATCATGGAATAGACAATGAAGATGAACGAAAATGAAAAAGATCAAGACGTTGAATCAGAATGTTATGTGTTGACGAATTACATTAATGGCCGTTTTCAAAAACACTGTGAATCAGGTCCTGCTGTAGTGTGGGAAAAAACCGGGTTAAAGGAATGGTGGCTCTATGGAAGCAAGGTTTCCGAAGATGATTTTAATCAATGGCTTGATAAGAAGAATCTCAATGAAAAACTCAATGCTGTATTGGGTCCAAGAGAAAGAAAAGAAACAAAGAAAATATAAGCACCTTCGGGTGCTTTTTTGTTGACCAAGCATTCAATATTTTTTCTTGATGCCACTGAATCGTTCTGATTCTTTGAGTTTTCTAATGCGATCAGCTTCTACTGCTGCACCAATCTGCTGTTCAAGTTTCATAGCTCTAATTTTCAAAGATGCGGCCTTGGCTGGATCTTTGGCATTAGCAATTTGACTTCTCAAATCAGACAATTGAGCCTGAAGATTTCCAATAGAAGAATCTGAACTACTACCCATTGAAGTTGGTCCAGAAGAACCACTTTCTTTAGTGCGTGAATCCTTCATTCCTGATTGACCGGCTGTAGGCTGCTTCTGAGCGATTTCAGGAACTTGCTTAGGTGCAGTGATCACCAATGGCGCTTGAACCTGTGTAGGGGCCTTCTGTGGTGTCTGCTGAACTTCTTTCACTGGTGCAGACTGCTTAGGAATTGCCTTAGCACCATACAAACGGTTTCTGTTGCTTCTTCCAGTCATGGGAGTAGCAATAAGCTTCTGATGAAAAGACTTTCTTGATTTGGTCAATCGTGCAAGAGTTGATTGCACTTTTTGAAAATCAGCATCATTAAGTTGCCTTCTGTATGGAGCATCCTTAGTAGCAGACTCAATTTTCAACTTCTGAAAATCGGCGCCGTGTTCATAAACTGGACCTTTTAAACGAAAAGCTTTTTGTGATCCGTGAATTTTTAGTGAGATGAACTTATCGTTCACTCTGGTGATTTCACCAAAGTTTTCTAGGTAATCACATAGCTGTTGCCTGCTGTTAATTTTTCCTTGATGAATCTGATAGGCAACATTGGCGCTTATGTTGTCTTTATCTGGTTTGCTAACTTTAATTTGCTTGGCAAGTGCTGAATCTGAATGTGGCAAAACCTTGGTTTCAAATTTTGAAGAAGATGCTTTTAGTGGATCTCTGACAACTTGGTCAAAACCAAGAATGTGATTCCAGGTTGCATCAAATGCGTCCTTAAAATCTTCTTTTGCTTTGCCAGGTGGAAACGGATTTATTTGCTTACCAGTGGTTAATTCAGTCAATGGGATGACGTAATTCAACTCAATACGATTTTTATCTTCATGGATATTCCAAAAGTCTGTGAAATTTACACCATGTTCAAGACCGGCCATGAAGGTGGCACGGAATGATTTAACTACTTCCATAAGCTCTGTATCACTTGGTCGTTCATTTGGTTCAAAGGCCAAGGTTCCAGTAACATACTTCTGTTTTCTATCTATGCTTTCACAAGCAATAAGACAATCATTTTCACTTCCGGTGAAAAATCTAGGCTTAGGTTTTCTCTCCACGCCTTTATGATCGTGGTCGCCTTTAAGATAGTTAATCGCTTCTTGAACTGAATTCGTGCGATGGCCTTGAACGGCATTAATCACAAAACCGATCCTTAAATTTTCTTCTGTACAGAAAATTTATCTTTGATTTCTTGGATGGCAAGCAGTGTATTTTTCAGATCGTCCACAAGTAATTTTGTTTCTTGTTTTGTAAAATCTGTTTTTAAACTTAGCTGCTTTGCGATCTGATTCAAATTCTTTCCTTGTTTATTTAGCTCTGCTAAATACTTTCCTGCAAGGATGCGATCTTGCTGCTTTTCTTCAAAGTAGAAGTCAATCTTCTTTTCATTTCCTTTGAAGATGGTGTTGCGAACATAAGAGGCCATTGAATTAAATTGAGTTTTATTCCATGACTCTTTCAATGCTATGAACTCAACTGGTGACAAACGAATGTCTAATGAGTGAGTGCGTTTGTATAAATGATCATCAGCATTGCCATGTCTTCCTGGGTGCAATTTTGGTTCTAATTCTTTGCTCATATGCTCTCCTTTTTATTTTTGTTTTAAGCATTTTTTGGGTCTTAGGGTGAAACCCTAACAAGAGATAAACCACGTTGGTTAAGCCCGTAAGGGGTTAAGCGACGGTATGGTTTATTTGTCTTGCTGTTCTGTACTATTAATTTTACGAAATTAAAAAGTAATGTCCACGATTCTGGAAAAACTCGATAGCTGACATTTTCGGAATAGGTCTTGTTTTATCAATCAGATTTCATATGGTTGATAAAACAGGAGAAATTTTATGAAGGGTTGCAAGAAAAAAACTGCGTTTATTCGCAACGAAGATGCTGAGTGGATTGATGATTTTTTGATCAATGCGGGGCAGTCAGATAACTTCGGAATGGTAGTTAGAAATGCAGTGAGTGAATATGTGCAGAGGAAAAAACAGGCTCGCGCCGCTGCCTATTTCAAGTTCATTGGTGAAGAAAACTGCAAGGCTCTTGAAGAATATGCAATTAGAAATGGAACTAATCTAGAGCAATTGATCAAGGAAACACTGATCCAAAAATCAAAGTATGTTTCAAAAATGGATGCCAATAAAAATGAAAGTTGAGTTCAACTATGACAAAAGCCAACTCACTTCAATTGATGAACTGACTGTTTCAGTTGCAGACTTGAGGGACCTTGTTCAAGCTTTTACGATTGAAAACGATGCTCAAAAGATTCAAGAACTGAAAATAATTCTTAAATCAATCGTCAGAAAAAATAGACTTCTTCCCGGTGCTGTTGATGTAAATGGCTCTGACTAAACGCACTTGGCTGGTGCCGGCCCCGGCCTCACATATTGAAAGAACGGCGAAGCGTTCCCACTACGTGCGCCAGTTGTAAGAGTGAATTTCATCGACCTGCTTTATTTTCATTCGAGAAAATGAAGTAGGTGCTCCCGCAGGGATGGGGCAAAAAATGAAGAAATAAAAAAGCACTCAAATGAGTGCTTATGCTTTTTGGGGATGATCAGTTGCAGGTAGTAAATGCTTTATTAATTCCATATGAATAGCAATTTATTGATCGTTGAGGTGATGTTTGGTTTACCACTCTCACCGGTGCTTGACCCGTCATTAAAGTGGTAAGTCTATCTTCAAGATTTTGTATATCTGTATTAATTTGCCTTGTTCTGGCGGCTGCTGAAAACGCTTCTGTCATGGGGACGGAAAACGCATCATTTTTAGGTAGACTTCTTTGTCGCTTGAGTTCTGAAATTTGGGATTGAATTTCTGCTATCTGAGAAGACTTGGCATTGGATGGCGCAGTTCCTGAGTCAACTTGATTGGAACCTTGGCTTTGGGTAGCCATCAATCCTGGATAATTGTCATACTCAGGGTTGTAGTTCGTTGTTAATGGGTTGTAGGTCATTGGTGCCAAATTATGAATTGGAACATAGTGGCCATCTTCTGCTGCATAGGAGGTGGACAGAAGAAGAAATAGAACTGTTGGGATTGATAGTTTTTTTATATTTATTTTCATGGTTTTCCTTTTGTTTTTATCAGCATAAGAAAATACCAAGACAAATCAATAGTGCTTCACTAAAAATAATCTGTTCTATTGCTTCAAAAATTCTATTTGCTAGAATTAATATAAGGCTGGTTGCTTCAGCGATTAACTAATGCATTTTTGATTGACGTGGGCACTATTCTGCAACTAAGCTGCCCTAGAAAAATGACACCTGATTAGGAGTCTATTTTTGATTTGCCTTTTGAAATTAGGCATATTTTCTCGACAATTCTAACAATGTTGAGTCTATCGGCTCGTTTAACTCCTTGTAGAAGGCTGGCTATGTGCTTTGCCTGGTCATCAGGTTTTGAACTGATACCAACTAGAAGTTCATCAAGTTCACATTCAAAGATTTCAGCAATCTGAATCAATCTAAGGATGTTAAGAGTGGAGTCACCACGTTCATATTCACCATATGACTTAGAAGTGATATTCAGACGTTCAGCAATTTCTTCTTGTGAATAACCTGTTTTCAGTCGCAGCTTCTGCAAGCTCTTACCGATTACCTGCAACCGCTGTATGTCTTTGGGTGACTTTGCCATGTGTAGTGTTGACAGTTAAATTCATATGATTTTGACTGACATAGGCGCAGAGATCAACAAAAAAGGCTCCATGTAGGAGCCTTTGTTTTTGGTGCTGCTGAAACTTAGTGTGCTGGAGCTTTTACAACCAACTCTTGAAGCATTTTGCGTTCGTGGTTGGTGAAAGACTTCATGATTAAGTCATAGGTATGATGAACAGTCGCTGTCATTGAATCCCTAAAAACATCGCGGTTCAATAGGTCCAAATCAATGCCTTGCTCGGTCATTTGGTCCAAAGCATCAATCATTTGATAAACGGTTAGAAAAGCTTTGATTTTTCCTGTTGTAGTGCCTTCAATAGATTGAATTTTTTGAACGGCTTGTTTAATTGTTGGCTCTTGAAGAGCTTCTTCAAGAGAATAAAAGCCGTTAGGGACTGCGATAAGATTAAGTTGGTTCATGATAATTTCCTTTAATTTAAGTCATATTTAAACCCTCCTTTCCAAGTGAACCATTTCACTGGTAGGTGTTAAGTGGGAAGTCACTACAGTTAGTCACTGAATAGGTATTTGATCGCTTTATTTGATTGACTTCTTTGTGTTGCCAACCAATAGAACGAACTGTACGCTTGTCAGTGAAGAAGGTACATGCAGTGGCGGGTGAGGTGATAACGTGAAACGTTAGGTAGTAAAAAAAGCACCTGATGGTGCTTGGTCTTAGTTGAAAAAATTTTCCCGCAGGATTTTTATTTACTATCGTAAATCTCTAACGAGCTAGTGATTATTTGAGGAATGTTAGTTTAATTTACTGGTGTACTAATCATTATTGATTGGTTATTGATGGTACACAGCTTTGTATTTTTCTAAAGAAAAAGACAAAGCCTAACCCTACGATTTTGAATAAAATCGTTTTGCTTTTGTCTCTTTTCATTCAATTGAAAAGACCCCGGTAAGCAGTTAGCTACTTACTGAAACCGTAGTCGTTTTCTGCTTATCTAACAGCAGTGTGCAGGATCTCTACGGCATCCATATTTCTATGAACTAAGCCTTAACCTTTTGCTATGCACAACCCAACTTCTTGCCTTGAGGAATCGGCATGAATAATTCCTCATCAGTAGTCTGAAAGAAACTCCATTGTTCGCAAACAATGGCATTTGTGTTATTGGGCTCTTTCATTTGGCGTGGTTGCAACTTCTCGCCAGTTGCATTCGGACTTATCTTATGCCGTATCGCTGTAATTTTGCCAAACTACTACACTCTAATGAGCCATGCTATTTTCGTCACACAAATGACTGATTAAATACTTTCAGGATTTTGAGTCTGCTTGTTGTTATAGGCGCATGGTTATTATTTAGTGCCTAAATCACTCAAGTTCTGCATTTGTTCGTCGCTGTATTATTCAACCATGAACAAGCATCCTCTACTTTCCTAACTTCTTCCTGGATTGATTGAATGCTGATTCCAAGGTCTTATGGTTGCCTTGTGACATATAACATATCAATCCATCTTTCATTCAGGCATAAAAAATGCCCTTGTTTTACCAAGAGCAAATAATCAGTTTTGAGTTATTGACAATTAAAAAATATCTAATATGATTAGTTTGTTCGTGGTAGTACACTTCTATGAAAAATTTTCGAATTGTCAAGAGTGTGCTGTTAGAAACCGGGTGGTGCCGAATCTAACGATAATAAAAAAGGCTAGTCTCAATGACTAGCCTTTTTTTATGGATTGACTTAAGGTCAATCTGCATCTACCACTTCAGCAGCATTCTCTAACCTTCTTTGAGCTAACCATTCAATACGTTTTGCTTGAATAAGTAGAACTTTTCTCAATCCTTTTTGAACTTTTCTTTCACTGATGACTTGTGCCAAGCGTGAAATTGTTTGGGTTCTTCTGGCAATTCTGATGTCCGGGTGCTCGCGTATTCGCTTCACTTCGTCAGAGACAATAATTCCTTCAAAAGAAGTAGGAATTTCAACCTCAACTTGTGGAGTTGGGGGCTCCTTTTCATTCAGGATCGCGCTAAACTCTGAATCATGAATTGCTTGGCTATAAACTTTGTGTTCAAGAGCATCAAGAATTTTCTTTGCTTCAGAATCAGAAGCTGCTCTTCCTTCCAATTGAGGAAGTGGATACACAACGATTTTATAAACCTCGAAAGGGTCAAGAACATTCATAGCAACAGCATCTGTCCGTTGGTTGGTCAGATGCCTTCGTATTCGTGTTCTTAATGATTCCTTGGTTTGACCAACATAGATTGGTTCATTATCGTAATCGTAGAACGAATAAACACCCCACTGAAAGTTGCCAACTCTAACTTGTTGACCATTCAGTGGGTTCTCAACCATTCTATTCAGAAATTGCTCTAGAAGTTTGCGTAATTCGCTAGTTTCAAAAGGTAGCTCTGTTGTTGAATCAGTTGGAATTGGTACTTCTGCAAGCGATGCTTGCTGTTCCTCACCAGCCATAAAATCCCTTATGCAACGTGTTCTTGAAATTGTTGTTGTGCGTTTGCATTGATAACCGGGAGCAAAACGTTCTGGCTAATATGTGCAACAACAGGTACAACCACACCATCTCCTACAAGATGGTACGCTTCATTGTACTTTTGTGGCAATACGTAAGTTTCAGGAAGTCCCATTAAGCGTGCAGCTTCTCTTGAGGAAATCAAACGTGTCCTAATTCTAGGACCTTCCACAATCATAATTGTTTGACGACTTGAACCACCGCCGGGAGTTCTCAAACAACCTGCTACACCATCGAATCTTACTTCAGCACGTTGAATGCCTTCACGGGTTCGCTTGTAAATGGTTCCAACTTGAAGTTGTCCACCTTGTTGTGCAGCTATAACCTTTTGACGATTAAGGGGAGTCATCATTGAAAGAATCTTTTGAGTTTCTTTCTTTGTGTGCCAAGTAACACCTTGAGGTTCATTCTCAATAATGTCGTCTAATGTCATCAGTGGTTGATTAGGTTCTGGCAACTTCCACCACTTCCATTTATTCTTAACCTTCTTTGGAAGTGCGTTATATGCACAAATTACTTTCTCTGGGTGCCACGATGGGGAAGCCCTTGTGCAGATAACTTCATTTGGAATAACCAGATTTTCATCAACACAAATAATGAAAACTCGTGGTCTGGATTGAGGAACAAATTGAACGGCATCCATCACAATTGCACCAAAGTTATAGCCTTCACCAGCTACAGACTTTGCAATTGATTCAAAATCTTTTCCTTCGTGAGAAGTTAAAGTTCCATAAACATTTTCAAGAACAATCATTGAAGGCTTACGGCCTTGAGATTTCAATTCTTTGATAATCTTCAAAAAACCCCAAAATGTGCCAGAACGTTCACCTTTCAGACCTGCACCATTGCCAGCAAGAGAAAGATCCTGACATGGGAATGATGCCCAAGCTAAATCAGCATGACCGGGTAGAAGTGCTGAAGGTATTTTATTAATGTCTTCAACTATGAGGTGATCATCACCCCAATTTGTACGGTATGACTTAGCTTTTTGCTCTGAGAAATCATTTGCAAATACACAATTCCAAGCTTCACCAAGCCCAGAACGTGCCATACCGCCACCAGCAAAGAATTCGTAAAAATTGGGCATAATGAGCGCTGTCAAGTTTGGAAAAAAATCCTGCGGATTTTATTCCAACAGGGTGATTTTGTCAATATCAAATATATTGATTTAGATTTCCTATTTTTGCTTTGGTGGAAACTTTTTGTTGAAGCTTTCCATCATTTCTTTTTTATTGGCATAGTCGTTCAAGTTCTCTGCCAAAGAAAGCATAGCAGTTGCACGTTCTTCCAAAGACTTTGCAAAAGCTCTGAGCATGAAGATATGGGACAGATCCTGAATTGGTGCTGTGGACTTGGCTGGCTTCTTCTTGACAGTGATCTGTGGTGCTGGAGCTTCTTCTGGAACTTCTTTGGTTGGTGTGGTTTCACCATTCAAAAGGAAGTTTGCCACGTCATAAACAGAGTAGTAAACAAGTCGTCCAATGTTCTTGAATGGGATTGGAAAACGGTTTTCTTTTCGCAACTTTGATTGTTGCTTGGAAGTGAATGGAATTACTTCAGACAGTTGTTCAGGTGACATCAACAACTTGCCTTTGGTCTTTTCCTTCAAATTATCAATAAGTTGTTGACTGACCATCTTGTATATCACTTCTTGTCTAAAGACTCGCACCCATGCTACAGTAGCGGGCTGATCGTGTGTCCCTGTAGTTCAATGGATAGAACAGGTTCCTCCTAAGAATCAGATCCAGGTTCGATTCCTGGTGGGGACACCACCGATTGACACTACATAAAAAAACAGGTAGCTACATGCTACCTGTTGTCGTTTCTGGTCCTTACTTTTCCATCTTCGTGTGCCAAATTTGTTCCAAGACTACCTTGGATCAAGGTGGATTTCGAGGGATTAGCCGGGTCTACTTCTTATATAAATCAACAACTTAGCTTTGGTTTGGCACCCTACCAAGTCGCTTAGGAGGGGAGAGTTCTATCCATTGAACTACGGTGGCGGTGCGCTTCGGATTGTAAGCGGGCACAACCGATGTGCCAGAGACAAATTTTTACTTGCTCAGCAAACGCATCGCGTCTTCCAGCCCCTTGAGCGTCAGGGGAAACATGCGGTTGCTCATCAGCTGCTGAATGATCGAGATGCTCTGTCGGTATTGCCACACGCCTTGTGGCTCTGGGTTGATCCAGGCAAATTTAGGGAAGGTGTGCGTCAGGCGCTGCAGCCATTCGGCCCCGGCCTCTTCGTTGTTGTATTCGACGCTGCCGCCTTTTTGCAAAATCTCGTAGGGGCTCATCGTGGCGTCCCCAATGAAGATCAGCTTGTAGTCTTTGTTGTACTTGCGCAGGATGTCCCAGGTCGGGAATTTCTCGGCATAGCGGCGTTTGTTGTTCTTCCACATGAAGTCATAGACACAGTTGTGGAAGTAATAAAAATCCAAGTGTTTGAATTCGGCCTTCACGGCCGAAAACATCTCTTCGACCCGGGCGATGTGGTCGTCCATGGTGCCGCCCACGTCCATGAGCAGCAGCACTTTGACGTTGTTGTGACGCTCTGGGCGCATCAAGATGTCGAGGTAACCCGCGTTGGCCGCTGTCTTGCGGATGGTGCCGTCCAGGTCCAACTCATCGTGTGAACCTTCGCGGGCAAAGCGACGCAAGCGGCGCAGCGCCACCTTGATGTTGCGGGTGCCCAGCTCTTGCTGGTCGTCGTAGTCTTTGTAGGCGCGTTGCTCCCACACCTTGACGGCGCTTTTGTTGCCACCTTTGCCGCCAATGCGGATGCCCTGTGGGTTGTAGCCCCCATTGCCAAAGGGCGAGGTGCCGCCCGTGCCGATCCATCGGTTGCCGCCTTCGTGGCGTTCTTTCTGTTCTTCGAGGCGCTTTTTCAGCGTCTCC
>CAYRBW010000027.1:18705-18996 GCA_964422575.1 uncultured Limnohabitans sp. | reverse complement strand
CAGCCTTACTTGCGCAGGCCGAGTTTGGCGATCAAAGCCACATAACGATCGGCGTCTTTGGTTTTGAGGTAGTCCAGCAGCTTGCGGCGACGGCTCACCATGCGCAGCAGACCGCGGCGACCGTGATGGTCTTTGGCGTGTGTTTTGAAGTGAGGTGTCAGCTCGTTGATACGGGCTGTCAGCAAAGCCACTTGGACTTCTGGGGACCCCGTGTCGTTGGCAGCACGTGCGTTGGCCTTGACGACCTCGGCCTTGATTGAAGATGCAATCATGGTATTTCCTTGTTTTTCG
>CAYRBW010000027.1:5144-18695 GCA_964422575.1 uncultured Limnohabitans sp. | reverse complement strand
ATCCAGAACGAATTTCAGCGGGTTAATGACTTGCGCCAACTGCCGGAAAAGCGGATGGCGTGCGCTTTGCAAACCGCAAAACAGGCGGATTATAGCCCGAAATCAAGCCTTTACCCCCTCATGGAGGACCTGAAGACTGACAAGTCAGCGTTCAGTGGTCAGATTACAAGATTTAATGGGGGTCAGATCCCAATTGATTTTTGGCCAACCACCCTTTGAGGCGCTCCACCCCCTGCGTCAACCGGGACAGGTCTTTGGACGCAAAGCACCAACGCAACCAGCCCGAAGCCTCGGGGGCAAAAGCTTCACCCGGCGCGAGCCCCAGCCCTGCTTCGGCCACCAGACGTTTAGCTGTGGCCACAGAGTCAGGATGCGCTTCGAGTTTAAAAAACGCGTACATGCCCCCCTTGGCCGGGGCCAGTTGCACGCCGGGCACGGCCTGCAACAAGGGCACAAGGGTGTCGCGGCAGGCTTTGAGGTGCGCCACCACGCGGGGCGTGATGTCGGCCGTGTGGCGCAGCGCCGCCACCCCGGCCCGCTGGGTGAACACTGAAGCGCATGAAGTGTTGAACTCGATCAGTTTGCCCATGTGGGGCGTCATGGCGGGCGGCATCACCAGCCAGCCCAAACGCCAGCCGGTCATCAAAAAGCTCTTGGAAAAACTATGCACCACAACCAGTCGGTCATCGGGTTTGGCCACATCCAGAAACGACGGAGCGCAGCCGTTGGCCGTGTCGGTTTCGTAATACAAACGCTCATACACCTCGTCGGCAAGCACCCAGGTGCCGGTGCTGTGGCAGTGCGCCAGGATGTCAGCCTGCTCGGCACGGCTGAGCGTCCAGCCTGTTGGGTTGTTGGGCGAGTTGACGATCAACATGCGGGTGGCACTCGTGATGGCGGTTTTGAGCGTGGCCATGTCGAGCTGCCACTGGCCATCCACCGGGCGCAGCGACACGCACTTCAAATTCGCCCCCATCACCAGCGCCTGCGCCGTCAGGTTGGGCCACACGGGCGTGACGGCGACCACTTCGTCACCGGCATCAACCAGGGCTTGAGCGGCCAACATCAGCGCGTTCACGCCCCCCGAAGTGATGGCCAGCCGGTCCACGCCGATCACTTGGTTTTGGCCATGTAATGCAGACATATCATCGGACACCGCCTGACGCAGCTCAGGCAGGCCCAGGTTGTGCGAATAAAAGGTCTCACCCTTTTGCATCGAATCGATGGCGGCCTGGCGCACGATGTCCGGCGTCACCTCGTCAGACTCACCAAACCAGAAGGCCAACACGTCAGGGCGGCCCATGCCCGCATTGGCGACTTCACGGATGCGGGACTCTTCCAGACCCATGACGGCCTGCCGCATAAAAGGAGCGGTGTGTTTGTTCATGCCCCCATCGTAATGGCTGAACACGCTGAACGAGTCACCTTTTGCACACGGGATGCACTCTCTGCAGGCAAGTGTTTGCAGAAAATCCGTGTTTGTCTATGATGAACAGCACCACAAAAATCCAGGGAGAAAACGATGAACACACGGCATTTCGCGTTGGTGCTCACCAGCCTGGTCTGGGGACTGGGCTTGCTGGCTGTGGCTCCTATCAGCTGGGCGGCAGACCACTTCACCGCCGTCACGACCCCGGACAAACCGGTCAGGGCCAAGAAAGCCAAAGCCCCCAAGCCACCCGTCAGCACGAGCACGGGCGAAAGCAAGGCCGAGCGCGACAAGCGTCTGTTGCGTGAATGCCGCGGTAAAGCCAATGCAGGCGCTTGCGAGGGCTACGCCAGCTAAGAACCGCAGCAAGCCATGCGCTGCTGGCATTCGTGAGCAAAAGCTCGCTGGCACTCGACCCTATTTCCACCATTGCGTCAAGCCACTGGCACGCACGCTGGAGCGGTCGATGGCCGCTTCGAGCAAACCCGCTTCGGCTTCGATCAGGGTGAACTGCTGGCGTGCGCGGGTGATGCCTGTGTAGACCAGCTCACGGCTGAGCACCGCTGCGCCGCCTGGCGGCAGCACCAATGCGGTGTGCTCAAACTCCGAGCCTTGGCTCTTGTGCACGGTCATGACAAAAGCCGTTTCGACCTGCACCAGACGCATGACACTCACCGAACGCAAGGCATCACCGTCGAGAAACCAGGCCTTGAGCTTGCCCTCCAGGCTGGGCAGCACCACGCCCACGTCACCGTTGAACACGCCCAGCTGTGCGTCGTTGCGGGTGACCATGATGGGCCGCCCGGCAAACCAATCGCCTTGCGGTTTGAGCAGCCCCTGATCGGCCAGCGCTTTTTGCACAGCGGCGTTGAGCCCTTGGGTACCCCAGTCGCCTTGGCGAACAGTGCACAAGATGCGAAAACGCTCAAAAGCCTTGAGCACACCACTGACCCAGCTGGCGTGCGCGTCAGCGCCCTGCCCCGTCGGGCCGGTTTGCAAGAGACGCAGGTAGTCGGCATAGGACGGTTTGCCCGATGTGCCCAGCGCAAGTGCGCAGACGGCCTGGGGCGTGGAGGGTTGAAGGGCGAGTAGCGCACAGCTTAGGTTGCGGTCAGCGTCTTCAACTTTCATTCGCGAGCGGGGACTCACTCCTACAAAATCCTCAGACAGCACGGCTCGGGCAGCAGCAGCGTCGCCCCGATTCACCGTCAAGGCCAGTTGGCCGATGGCACCTTTGAAGCGGCGGCTTTGGCGCAGCATGACGGTTTGTTGGGCCAGCACGGGAGCAGGATCGGGCATCACAAACTCAGCGGCCAGCGTCTGCCCAGTCATGGTCTGCACAAACTGCGCGGTGGCGGTGCTGTAGCGGCCTGCGGTGGCGTCGCGGCACAGGTCGCCCAGAATAGCCCCCGCTTCGACCGAGGCCAACTGATCCTTATCTCCCAGCAGTACCAAGCGCGCCGTGGGCGGCAAGGCCTGCAACAGTGCATCCATCATTTCGAGGTGCACCATCGAGGCTTCGTCCACGATCAGCACATCCACATCGAGCCGGTTGGCCGCGTGGTGGCGAAACTGGCGCGTGTCGGGCCGTGCACCCAAAAGCGAGTGCAGCGTGCGTGCCGGCCCCATGCGGGCGATCAGTGCGTTCAGGTCCAGCCCTAAGTCACGAGGCATGGGCAACCGCGTTAAGGCGTCGTCGATCGATTGCTTGAGGCGCGCCGCCGCCTTGCCCGTGGGCGCAGCCAACGCCACGCGAAGTGGACTGCCATCGGGGTGCAGTGCCAGCAGCAACGCCAGCAAGCGGGCGGCGGTGTAGGTCTTGCCTGTGCCCGGCCCGCCCGTGATGACCGACAGGCGCGCACGCAGCGCCACGGCACAGGCCACCTTTTGCCAATCGGTGGCCTTAGCTTCTTCAGGGGTGGGTGCAAAAAAGCGATTCAACCATTCTCGTGCTGCGACCTCGGGCACGGCCAGTGGCTCACCCGCACGCTGCAACAGGCTCTGACCCACGCGCTGTTCATAGCCTGCATAACGGCGCAGGTACAAAAGCGGCGCATCGTCCGTACCGCCCAGCACCAACGGCTGCCCCTGATCAGGAGCATCGGCTTTGCGCAGACAAGCGCCAGGCGAATCGCCTTGTAAAGCGGTTTGCCAATCGATCAATGTGACGGGCAGTTGCGCCCACAAGGCCTTGAGGCCCTGCGCCCCCTCCACCGCCGTCGCAGGCCAGCCCAGCAGCGCCACGGGTGGCTGGCACAGATCGGCCAGCGGCAAGCAGGTGTGGCCGCGCCCTTCCATTTGGGCGAGCACGGCTGAGGCCACCAAAAGCGCAGGGCTGCTGTGCGCATCGTGCCGCAGCAACTGCGCTGCCAAGGCGCTGTCGATGTGGCGCAAAAGGCCCTGCCCGGTCCATAGATTGAGCCATTGCAGGATTTGCGCGGCGCTCAGGCCTTGGGCGGGCAGGTCCTTGAGCCAATCCATTTGCGCGGCAGACACGGCCGTCATGCGTGAGGTTTTTTTCAAACTCATGACGCCACCTCTTCTTTCAGCATGGCGTCCAGACCATCGAGCAATGCCAGCGGCACGGGCAAGGTGCAACAGCCTCCCGAAGGCCCGTCGATCCCGCGCAAGAACAGGTAAACCGCACCACCCAACTGCTGCGCCGGATCGTAGGCACTTCCTAAGCGGGCGCGCAGCAGGCGGTGCAGCGCCAGCATGTAGAGCGCGGCCTGCACCTCGTAGCGGTGGTGGGCCATGGCGGCATCAAGCGCCTGCGCGGTGTAGGCCGCGTCATCGGTGCCCAGGTGATTGGATTTGTAATCGAGCACCCAGTAACGGCCTTCGTGCTCGAACACCAAGTCGGCAAAGCCCATCAGCATGCCGTGCAGCTGCGCATCGGGCAGCTGCGGGCGGCTCACGCCGGGCAGCAGATGCTGCTGGCACAAGGCATCGACCTCGCGCGCATGCAGCCGCTCGGCAGGCAGCCAGAACTCCATCTCGGGCAACAAGGCACCCAAAGCGTTCAGTGATGCGTTGGGTCCTCGCAAGGGCTGGACCACCACGCGCTTCAGCCACTGCACCACATCGTCAGCTTGGACTTTGTAACCAGCGTTCTCGCAGCGGTATTGGAGGCGCTCAGCCTTTTGCTCATCGAGTGCAAAGCCGTCGGCGGCCAGCCATTCGAGCTGGTCATGCAAAAAGTTACCGGCTGTGGGGCCCTTGGCAAAACCATGCCATGGAGACGGATTGCCTGTTGTGGTGTTTGGCGCAGGCAGTTCAGGCGAGTCATCGGGCGGCTCGTCGTCGGCCGGGCGAGACGTAGTCATCTGCAAAAGCGGTTGCGAAGACAGGTCTCGCGTCAAGCGTGAAAAACTCGCAATCGTCCACGACTTGTCGATGCGGGCGGTGCAAGTCAACGCCGCGCGCAGTGTGGTGGTCTGCGCGCGCTTTTGCCAAAGTGTCAGTGGCACAAGCTCAGGGGCCAGCACCAACACCACAGACAGTTCCTTGCCTGCGTCATTCGCCTTCAACTGTTGCAGCTTGTCCAGCCAATCGGCAGCTTCAAGTTCGTTTTCACCACCTAGCAAATGGCCTGCCGCGCTGTGGTGGTTCACGCAGGCCTTACCATTGCCGCGCTTGACCGCGCTCCAGCCCACCCACAGCGCATGTCGAGCACGCGTGAGCGCGACGTACCACAGGCGCAGGTCTTCGCGCAGGCGGTCGTGGTCGGCCAGCTGGGTGTCGTGCTTGTCAAAGTCCAGCGTCCAGTGGCGCTCGCCCTCGCCGTCATCAAGTTGCAGCACAGGCGTTTTGTGCGTATCCATCACGCGGTGGCTGTGCGCAAAGGGCAGGCACACCACTGGGTACTCCAAGCCTTTGCTGGCGTGGATGGTGATCACCTTGACCAGGTCTTCGTCGCTTTCGAGCCGCACGATTTGTTCTTCGCCGCCGCTGGCACTACCCGACTGCGCCTCGTCGATCTGCTGAACCAGCCAGCGGATCAAAGCCTGTTCGCCATCCAACTGGCTGCTGGCCGCTTGCAGCAACTCGGCCAAGTGCAGCACATTGGTCAAACGCCGCTCGCCATCCGACTCGCCGCGCCAGCGCCCTGCCAGCTGCAGTACATGCAGCGACTGACGCAACATGGCCAGCACGCCATGGCTTTGCCAGGTCTGGTGCAGCTCGCGTATCTGCTCAGCGCGGGTGTCCAGCAATTCGTCTTGTGTTGCCAGGTCGTACAGCTCGGCGAGTGACAAACCCACCGTGCGCGTACCCAAAGCGGCACGCACGCGGCGCATGTCTTGTGGCTCAGCCACGCAGCGCAACCACAAGCACAGGTCTTGCGCTTCGTCGCTGGCGAACACCGAATCACGGTCCGACAGGTAAACCGATGCCACGCCGCGCACACGCAGCGCGTCGCGCACGGCGGCAGCTTCTTTGCCCGTGCGCACCAACACGGCAATGTCTTTGGGTTGCAAATGCTTGTCGCCCTTTTCTGCATCCACAAAACGCGCTTGCGGGTCACCGAGCCAGGCCACGATCTGCTCGGCACAGAGCCCCGATAAATGCGTGAGCGCATCGCGTTGGCTGCGCAGGGTGGCGTCTTGCACCACGGTCATGGCTTTTACATCGCCTGTGCTCGTGCTAAAGACTTCACTGCGCCCCTTCGCGCCCACGGGCTGAAAAGGCAACGGGTCTTCATCACCTTGCCGGTAGCCGAAAGCGTCTTGCGGAATCTGAAACCAACGGTTGACCACATCGACCACCGCCTGGGTGGACCGGAAGTTGGTGCCCAACACATGGTGGCGGCCTGCAGTGGCGCGACGCGCGTCCAGGTAGCTGTAGATGTCCGCGCCCCGAAAACCATAGATTGATTGCTTGGGGTCGCCGATCAGCAGCAGCGCGATGTCTGGTCGGTTCTCGGCCGTGCGGTAGATGCGATCAAAGATGCGGGACTGCAGCGGCGAGGTGTCTTGAAACTCGTCGATCATTGTCACAGGAAACTGTTTGCGCAAGCACTGGGCCAGGCGTTCGCCCGAGTCGGGGTCGGCCAGCGCCACATCGAGGCGCTGCAACATGTCGGCAAAGCCGAACAAGCCCTTGCGCCGCTTGAGCTCGGCCATTCGCTGCATGACGTGGATACGGGCGTGCAGGCGGGCAACTTGGGCCGGTTCGGGCAAGGCTTGCAATGCAGCTTGCAAGTCGGCGTAGGCTTGCGACTCTGGCGGCAAGTCCACGGCCGCTTCGCCAGGCTTGCGGCAAGCCAGCAAGCCTTCAGGCGTGAAGCGTGTCCAGCCTGTTTTCATGTCCTTTTGTAATGCCTTAGGATCGTCTGGGCTTTGTGTCCAGGCTTTGAATACGCCCAGCCAAGCCTCGCAATTCTTGTAACTCAACTTGCGTCCATCCCAGCTGGACTTGTGCTGCGCCAACTGCGCCTCGATCCAGCCCAGCAAGTTGTCGGCCTTCTCGACCCAGCCCTGCTTGAGCGCTGCCAGCCTGGTTTCACGCTCGGTCAGGGCCGCGCCAAACACCTGCGCCAGTGTGCCGGTGGCAGGCTCAGCCAAAGACACGGCCATCAAGGCGCGCATGTCCTTGTCGAGCGCGGGCACATCGCGCCAAACGCGCTGCACCTGTGCGACCAGTGGCGTGGCCATGGGGTAGAGCTGCTGACGCCAATAATCTTGCACGGCTTCTAGGCGCAGCGCGGCTTCATCCCCGACCAGGGTTTCTTCAAACAGACTGCCGCTGTCGAACGCATGTTCACGCAGCATGCGCTGACACCAAGCATCAATCGTGTAAACGGCTGCGTCGTCCATGGCCTGAGCGGCCAAAGCCAGGCGGTGAGCAGCTTGTTCGCGGGGCTCGCCTTCGGCGTATTCCTCTTTGAGTTGTTTCAGGAAATCGTCATCGGTTTCGACAATACCCCGGAACACTTGCGCGGCCTCGGTCAAACGGGCACGGATGCGGTCCGACAGTTCGCGTGTGGCAGCCCGGGTGAATGTCATCACCAGCACGTCTTGCGGCAGCATGGGACGCACGGGTGCTGTGCCATCGCTGCCGTGACCCAGCACCAAACGCACATACAGCGCGGCAATCGTCCAGGTTTTGCCCGTGCCTGCGCTCGCCTCAATCAGATGGCTGCCGCGCAGTGGGAAGGTGTGGGCATTGAGGGCGTAGGCAGTGCTCATGCCTGCTCTCCCATGTCGTCGCTGCTGTCATCTTCGGGTGCATTGGGCAGCGGCTCGATGTCAATCTGTTCCGCCCAGGCTTTCAAAGGTTCGTACACCGTCCGCGCCAGGCGCTCGAACTCCCCCGTGGCCAGCAGGTCCTCGACAGAGTGGTAAGTGCGGGCCAGCGCCGGGTCTTTGGTCTTCTCGGCGCTTTTGAAATCGCTGCCTTCGTAGGCATCGGCCAGCGCATTGCTGTTCTCTTTGTCTTTGAGCCACTGCAAGGCCACACCCGGCGGCAAGGGCAATGGCCAGCGCATGCCTTCGGTCCAGGTGGTCAAGAGTTCGGTCAATTGGGCACGTGCCGCTTCGGGCTCTTGCTCGGGCACGTGCAGCACAGCGTTGCGCCCGACCACCACACATTGCAAGGGCTGATCCATCACTGCCGCGGCAAGCGACAGCAGCCAGATGTCAATCAGTTTGTCTGCATAGGCGAACGGTTTTTGGCTCTTGAAACTGGCCAAATCGCTGGCGCGCAGGTGCAAGGACATCTGACCGCCTTCGCCCGTCAACACATCATCTAGCGCGTCTTGCAAGGCAACCTGTGCTAGCTTCAGGTCGACCAACACGCGTTCGGTGGCATGAGGGTAAGCCTCACGCTCGCGCAGCACAGCACCCAGCATGGCTTGCAGGCGGGCATGGAGTTTTTGCGCTTCGAGCTCGCCCACGCCCGCCAACGGCAACGCCCCAGCCTGGCGCAGGCGTTGCACCACCTGCTGCACATGCGCAGGCAGTGTGTAGGCATTCAGCTCGGTGGGCACATGCTGCAGTTCGTGATCAAGCAGTTGGTACAAGTCCAGCCCGCCCAGGCCAAAGAGCTCTTCGTCGTGCAGCCCGCTGGGCTCGTCCTCCAGATGCACCTGCAGGCGTTCGCGAAAAAAAGCACCAACCGGCTTGCGCAAGAAACGGGTGAGTTGCAGCAAGTCGATGACAGGCACGCCGTTGGCGGATTCCAGCGGTGGCAGCAAGGCAAGAGATCGAGGCGGGGGCTCCGCTCCCACAGAGGCGTCGTCGCGATGGCTGTCCTGCGCGGATCGCCACTCTTTGGCATAAGTCTGTAAACCACTGCCTTCTTCAAAGTAGGCGCGGCTGAAGGGTTGTAAGGGGTGGACGGTGGTCAGGCGCTTGGCCGTGTCCTTGCCCCACAGCAGGTCGATTTCGTCGCGCAGTTGCGAGACCAGCACCGAGGGCGCTTGTTCGCTGTTGTCGCGCACACTGCGACCGCTCCAGCTGACATACAGCACTTGACGCGCTGACAGCAGCGCTTCGAGCATGAGCTGACGGTCATCATCTCGGCGCGAACGGTCGCCGGGGCGGCTCATGCCGGACAGGCCCATCAGGTCAAAGTCGGCACGTGGGCTGCGGCGCGGGTAGTCGCCGTCGTTCATGCCCAGCAGGCACACAGCCTTGAACGGGATCGCCCGCATCGGCATGAGCGTGCAAAATGTCACGCCCCCGGCCCGAAAGCGTTGCTCCAGCCGAGGCGTCTTGAGCGCTTCGAGCCAGGCCGAACGGGCCACGGGCAGCGGCAAGGTTTGTACAAAACCGGCTTCGCCACAGGCACGCACCCAGTCGGTCAGCGCCTGGTCGAGCGCAGCCAGTGCATTGCGGTCGTTGTCGTCTCGCGGCTTAAACATCACGCTCAGCAAAGTGCGGCCACGCTCGGCCCATTGCATGGGCGTGGCGTCTTGCGTGGCGGTTTGCCACCAGTCGATCAGCGCTTGCAACAGGTGCGCCAGCGACCCGGCCAGCTCGGCATCGAGCCCACCCACTTCAGGGTAAGGCGTGGCACCGAGGGTATCGGTGGCCACCGGATCGGCCCCACAGGCGTAACCCATGAGCATGCGCTGCACACCAAACAGCGCCGAGTTGTCTTCGCCGCACACCCCCAGCCCCAAGCCTGCGCGATGCTGAACCGACAAGCCCCAGCGGATGCCTGAACCCGCCATCCAGCGGGTGAGTGTGGGCAAGCCCTCTTCGCTCAGGCCAAAACGGGCAGCGAGCGCAGGCACTTCGAGCAGTTCGACCAACTCGCTCATGCGGCTGCGCTGCTGTGGCAAAGCCAACAACCATTCCACCGTATGAATCAGCGGGCTGATGGCCTGCGCGCCCAGATCGGCAATGTCATACGGGACAAACCGCGCATCGCTGCGCTTGTATTGGCCAAACACGGCGCGGATGGCCGGGGCCATGGTTTCAATGTCGGGCACCATGACCACCACGTCACGAGGCGACAAAGGCTGATCGCCCGGCGAGGTGTGGAACCACTGCAGCAGCTGGTCGTGCAGCACTTCGAGTTCGCGCACGGGGCTGTGTGCAATTTTGAACACCACTGATTGATCGCACGCTGCCAGTGGCTTGGGCGTCGCACCACCACTGGAAGGCTCCAGATCACGGATGCGCCGCTGCAACTGGGTCAGCAACCGCGTGCCGTCTTCACCCGGTACGTCGTCAAAAAAGTCCAGTCGTGGCCACTGTGTGATTTGCTGCGCCGCTTGCAAGTCGTCAAAGGCGTCGAGCTGACGGATGAAGTCGCGCCCCTGCCGCCCCCATGCGGCCAGCAGTGTGGGCGCGTGCAGGTGCATCTGTGCCAGCGGCAAGCCTGCAAGTGCCTCGCCCCGGTAGGCATGGCGGCGGCGCTCGACCTGCAGCCATTCACGCCCATCAATGATGTCGCCCCAGTGGTACTGGCACGGGTTGGGCACGGCCAGCATCACCTGGCTGTGCGCGGCCAGCGCGGCCAGCATCTCCAGCAATTGCCCCGGCATGTGGCTCATGCCAAACACCGACACGCGCCGCGCCACTGGGCTGTCCAATGGCTGGCCCAACTGCAAGTGCGCCAGCGCCCGCGCATGCAGAGCGGGGCGGGTAGCCTGGCGCTGGCTGTCATCCAACGTGGCCAGCACGCGCCGCCACAACTCGGCCTGCCAGAGTTGGTCGTTGGCCAAATCGTCCGAACCAGCGGCCTTGCGCAACACATTGCGCCCGGCAGCCCAATCCTGCAGCCAGTCGGGACGGTAGATTTGGTACTGGTCAAACAGGTCGGCCAAGCGACTGGCCAGTTGCAGCAGGCGGTCGGACTCGTCGCCTCTCAAAAAACCTGCCACGGGTTGGAAGACGCGATCATGCAGGCAAGTGGGCAGCAAGGCCATCAAGCGCCAGGTCATGGGCAGTTTGTCGAGCGGCGAGTCCGGCGGCACGTTGTGCTTGCCCAACACCTGCCGGTAGGTGCGCCACAAAAAACGCGAAGGCAGCTCCACCCGCGTGGCGGCGCACACGCCCCCTTGGCGGGCGAGTTCAATCTTGATCCACTCGGCCATGCCGTTGCTTTGCACCAGCACCACTTCGCTCTCCAGCGGGTGCAGCGGGTGCGCACGCAGCCAAGCCGTGAGGGTGTCGGCCAGCACCTCAGAGCGGTGGCTGTGCAGGGCGATGAAGCCGGGCGAGATAGAGGATGCAGGCATGCGAGGGTTAAAGCGAACGTGGAATCAAAGGAACAAGAATAGCCGCAATCATGCCCTGCACAAGACTCATGCAAAGAGCCCTGGGATGGCGAGCGACTTTACGACGGTGCAGGTCGACCGATCAACCGCAACGATGGCCTGCGGCGCACGCAGATGGTCGTATTCTTTTACTTTTTCATGTGAACAGCCCGGTGTTTTGTCGTGCACACGACTGGCTCGGCTCTCATCTGGCCTTAAAGTGCCACCATGATGCATTTCTACGAACCCCACCTGGGCCACGGCCTCAAGCACGACCCGTTCAATTCGATCGTGGGTCCGCGTCCCATTGGTTGGGTGTCCAGCCGCAGCGCTGACGGTGTCTTGAATCTGGCGCCTTACAGTTTTTTCAGCGCCTTCAACTACGTGCCGCCGGTGATCGGGTTTTCGAGCATTGGGCGCAAGGACTCACTCAACAACATCGAGGCCACGGGCGAGTTTGTGTGGAACTTGGTCACGCGCGAGTTGGCCGAAGTGATGAACCAGACCTGCGAAGCGGTGCCGCCCGAGGTGGACGAGTTTGCGCTGGCAGGCCTCACGCCTGAACCCTCGCGCATCGTGAGCGTGCCCCGTGTGGCGCAAAGCCCGGTGAGCTTTGAGTGTCGCTGCACGCAAATTCTGCAGCTCGAAGATTTGACTGGCAAAAAGATCGAGACTTGGATGATTTTCGGGCAGGTGGTCGGCATCCACATCGACCAACGTTTGGTGCCGGGCGGCGTTTACGACACCGCCCGCGCGGGGCATATTTTGCGCGGCGGCGGCCCAGCGGATTATTTCAGCATCGGACCAGAGCAGTTGTTCAAGATGTCCCGACCTGAAAGCGGTGTGCGCGATTTGCCGAAATGAAGGGTGAAGCAGCCGTCGTGCACCAGCGCTGCGTGTTTTAAGCGTTTTGCGCCTTGGCCCCATCGTGCATGAGCTGCGCGATGTGGGCGGGCCCGAGCAACTGCATAGGGCTGTCGTTTGCCAAATCCATGGCGGCTTGACTGAAAACACCCAGGCTCATGCAAGTGCACGAAAAAGCATCGCGGCTTTCACGAGCGGCCAACAACTCGCGCAAATGCTCTGCCCCCACAGTAGCGGCCTTCCAGCGCTTGACGCTGACCAAAGTAATGCGGCCATTTTTTTCGATCTGAAAATCGGCTGGGCCATCGGCCAAGCGTGTCACCACAAAGCCTTGCTGGCGCAGCGCCTCTTCCACCAACACTGAAAAATCACGCCAACCCATGGTGCGGGCTTGTTCGGTCAATTCACCGATGCGGTTTGCCGAAATGGCGTTTCTTTGCCGCCAAGCGGCCATCACACCGATGACGAAAAACGGAAACGCGCCCAGCATGCCCGCTGTTTTGTAGGCATCGGGCAGCAAAGCACCTGCCACCAAGGCCACCGCCAGCATCACCAAAAAACTCACCCACCAAGGCGAGCGCAACAAAGCCGCAAAAAGCGACCTTTCAGACATTTTGAATTTCATGGGTCATTAACCACGTGTGAAGCACACAAATAACTTCAAGATCAGCAAAAAAACCGAACTACGCCACAAGTTCACCAGTTTAGCGGCTCGGCAGACGCGATGGGCCTGCAGCGCTTGCATGTCCATTTGTGCGAATGCAAAACTGCAAAGTTAAAAAAATGCAGTGCGACGCCTGTGCGTCCGTCGAAAACCCCAGCAAGGTCTTCACAACGGGGCTTCAGATCATGTGTGCTTCCAAAAGCAAGCATCGATTTCACCTGCTGTGCGAATATGCGTGATGCGCTGGCCGCCACGGCCTTGATTGACAGCGACCACCCCGATGTGATCGCCTTTGCACGCCAACACGAGCAAGGCCAGAACGACCGCGAACGCGCTGTATCGCTCTATTGGGCTGTACGAGACCAGTTCCGATACGACCCTTACCGCATCGACCTGTCGCCCCAAGGCATGCGGGCCAGCTCGGTGATCGCCCAAGGCTCAGGCTGGTGCGTACCCAAAGCGGCTCTGATGGCCGCAGTCTGCCGCGCCATGGTCTGCACACCCGGTTGGGCTATGCCGATGTGTGCAACCACCTGAGCACCGAGCGCTTGCGCCAAACCATGCAAACCAATGTGTTCATCTGGCATGGCTATGCCGACATCTGGCTGGAAGGCCAGTGGGTCAAGGCCACCCCCGCCTTCAACATCGAGTTGTGCGACAAGTTCGGTTTGCTGCCGCTGGCGTTTGACGGGCGCAACGATTCGATCTATCACCCCTTTGACAAGGCCGGCCACCGGCACATGGAATATGTGAACCAGCGCGGCACATTTGACGACATGCCGTTGGACCAAATCGTGCACGATTTCAAAACCGTCTACTGCAGCTGGATGACCGAACATGAACACCTGCAAAACGCCAGTTTCCAGCAAGACGTGGAGCGGGAAA
>CAYRBW010000027.1:0-5044 GCA_964422575.1 uncultured Limnohabitans sp. | reverse complement strand
ATTCGACTGAGCGAAAGACGGCACAAAACAACAGTGCCCGACTGGCCCGCATCGTGCCATAACCGCCCGCAACAACCCTCACAGCAACCCAAAGATCAGTTTGGGCGAACCATCTGGCAGGTGCTTGGCAAGCGTGCCTGCTCGGCCTTGATCTGATGCACCACCTTGAAGCCGTAGCCCGAGCCTTCCACATCAAAAGGCACGCCGGGGCTGCCCTGACGCTGCATCACCCCCACCACCAGTGGCTGCTGGAACTGGTGGTCTTCGGCACGCATGAAGCCGGTTTGTCCTGCCATGCTGACGCGGGCTTTTTCAAGCGCCCGCGCCACGGCCACTGGTTCGGTGCTGCCCGCTTTTTCAAGCGCTTGAGCCAACGCCTCGATCATGAGCTGCATGCGCACATGCACATAGTCTTCTGAGGGTTTGGCAAAGCGCTGGCGGAACGATTGGTAAAACGCTTCGCTGGCCTTGCCCGGCACATTGGGCAGCCAGTCGGCCACGGCGATCACGCGGTCCACACCGGCATCGCCCAGCGCCGCCGGTGCGCCGAGGGCATTGCCATAAAAGGTGTAGAACTTGCCTTCAAAACCCGCCTCGCGAGCAGACTTGACCAAAAGCGTCAAGTCATTGCCCCAGTTGCCCGTGATGACCGCCTGCGCCCCACTGGCCTTGATTTTGGCGGCGTAAGGCAAAAAGTCCTTGACCCGGCCCATGGGGTGCAGCTCATCGCCCACCACCTTCACATCGGGGCGTTTGTCGGCCAGCTGGCGTTTGGCTTCACGCAGCACCGCTTGGCCAAAGCTGTAGTCTTGCCCAATCAGGTAGACCGACTTCGTCTTTTTGTCCTCTTGCAAAACTTGCATCAGCGCCGTCATGCGCATGTCGGCGTGCGCGTCAAAACGGAAGTGCCAGAAGCTGCACTTCTCGTTGGTCAATGCCGGGTCCACCGCCGAGTAATTCAAAAACAACACGCGCTTACTCGGTTCTCGTTCGTTGTGTTTGTTAATCGCATCGATCAAGGCGGCGGCATTGGCCGATGAGTTGCCTTGCAAGACCACCTGTGCGCCGTCGTCAATGGCCGACTTGAGGGACGACAAAGCCTCTTCACTTTGGCCCTTGCTGTCGTAACGCTCCAGCACCATGGGGCGCATGCCCTGCACGGTTTTGACACCACCGCGTGCATTGACCCGTTCAACCGCCCAAGCGATGTTGCGCACCACGGCCTCGCCCGTGTTGCCAAAGGGGCCGCTCAGGCCTTCGATCAGCGCCAGCTTGATGGGGGCTGGCGACTGCGCCATAGCGGGGGCAAAACAAAGCGTTGCAGCCAAGGAAACCAGCGCACGACGGGAAGAAAGCAAAGACAAACACATATTAAAAATAGAACCCGCACGCACACGGGTCAAGGCCGAAAGTCGCGCAGTTTAACGGCTTGGCTTAAACCAGTTCGTGCAAAGGCCAGCGCGGCTTCACGTCAAAGCTGTAACGCGCCTCGGCCACCTGCGCGCCAGACTGTAAACGCATAGCAGCGGCCATGGCGATCATGGCACCGTTGTCGGTGCACAGGTGCAGCTCGGGGTAGTGCACGCGCACCTGCGCTTTGGCACAAGCGGCATTGAGCTGTGCACGCAACTCGCGGTTGGCCCCCACGCCCCCGGCCACCACCAACCGCTTCATGCCCGAGGCCTTGAGCGCGTTCATGGATTTCTTGACCAGCACTTCCACAATCGCCGCCTGGGTGGAAGCGGCCAAATCGGCCCGCTCGGGCGCGCCTTCAGTGTGAGCCGCGGGACCAATCTTCTGGCTTTGGGTGAGCACCGCCGTCTTCAGGCCGGCGAAAGAAAAATCAAAGTCGCCGCTGTGCAGCAAAGGCCGGGGCAATTTGTAAGCCACCGGATTGCCCTGCTCAGCCAAACGCGACAGGCCCGGGCCGCCCGGATAAGGCAAGCCCATGAGCTTGGCCGACTTGTCGAAGGCTTCGCCTGCAGCATCGTCAATGGTTTCGCCCAACAATTCGTAGCGACCCACGCCATCCACCCGCATCAGCTGGGTGTGGCCACCCGAAACCAGCAAGGCGATGAACGGGAACTCGGGCGCGTCAGCGCTCAAAAAAGGTGAGAGCAAATGGCCCTCCAAGTGGTGCACGCCCAGCACTGGCTTGCCCAAGGCAGCGGCCAGCGCACAGGCCACGCCCGAGCCCACCAGCAAGGCCCCAGCCAAGCCGGGGCCACGTGTGTAGGCCACCACGTCGATGTCGTTCAATGTGGCACCCGCCTCGGCCAGCACCTGGCGCGTGAGGGGCAACACCCGGCGGATGTGATCGCGGCTGGCCAGCTCGGGCACCACGCCACCATAGGCTTGGTGCATCTCGATCTGGCTGTACAGCGCGTGCGACAAGAGGCGCGGCAAAGCCTCGCCCGTGGTCTCCACCAGCGCCACGCCCGTTTCATCACAAGAAGATTCGATACCCAAAATTCGCATAACAGCTAGTTTAAGCGGGGCATGGGTGTGGGCCAGGGCCTTGGTCATAATCTCTGGCGCAACGCCCTCGTCGCGATGGGTTTTAAGCCTTTTGCAGCGCACGATGAAGCTTTCGCGGCGGGGGCGTCGCGCCGCCAAGAGCTCCTCATTCAAAGCCCGCACCATGACCACACTCCGACTGATTTCCTCCATGGCCACCAAGCCCCTGCTGGCCGATTTGGTGGCGCTGTACCAAGCGCAAGCCCCAGACGTTCACGTGCTGGTCGAGTCGGTCGGCGGCGTTGATGCCGCCAAGCGGGTGCAGGCAGGAGAAGCCTTTGATGGTGTGGTGCTGGCCAGCGACGCCATCGACAAGCTGATCGCCAGCGGCCATGTGCTGGCAGGCAGCCGTGCCGACCTGGTGCGCTCGGGTGTGGCGGTGGCCGTGCCTGCAGGCCAGCCCGTGCCCGACATCTCGACCGAGGCCGCGCTCAAAGCCGCCATCTTGGCCGCGCCCACGCTGGGCTATTCAACAGGCCCGAGTGGCGTGCAACTGGCCAAAAAGTTCGAGGCCTGGGGCATTGCCGACACCATCGCGCCGCGCATCGTGCAAGCCCAGCCCGGCGTGCCTGTGGGCTCGCTGGTGGCGCAGGGCCAAGTGGCGCTGGGGTTTCAGCAACTGAGCGAAATGCTGGGCGTGCAAGGCATCACCATCGTGGGCGGCTTGCCCCAAGAGGTCGAGATCATCACCACCTTCTCAGGCTCGGTGGCAGCCACCAGTGCGCAAGTGGATGGTGTACGCACCATGCTGGCCTTCTGGGCATCGCCCGCTTGCAGCGACACCAAATCACGCCACGGCATGCAGACGGCTTGAGCGCAGAGCCCATCCGGCATACACATATAACGAACTGTTAGATCAATTCCTCCACAATCCGTGGCATGGGAATCAGCCACTACATCAAGGACATCGGTCGCGGCAAAGACGGCGCGCGTGCACTTGGCCGTGCGCAAGCCGCAGACCTGATGGGCCAAATCCTGGACCAACAAGTGAGCGATCTGGCCTTGGGCGCGTTTTGCATTGCCATGCGGGTCAAGGGCGAAACACCCGAAGAGATGGCCGGTTTTCTGGATGCCATCCATGCCCGGCTGAACAATGTCAGCACGGGCTCAGTGCCCACGGTGGTGCTGCCCAGCTACAACGGCGCACGCAAGTTGCCGGTGCTCACCCCGCTTTTGGCGCTGCTGCTGGCCCGCGAAGGCGTGGCCGTGGTGGTGCACGGCACGGCCACCGAAGACGCCCGCGTGAGCAGCCAAACAGTCTTGGCCGCACTGGGCGTTACCGCCTCTGTCCACTCACCGCAAGTGCAAGCCGGTGAAGTGGTTTTTGTGCCCACAGGCGCTCTGAGCGCGGGGCTGGAGAAGCTGCTGGCCGTGCGCCGCGTGGTGGGCCTGCGCAACCCGGGGCACAGCTTGGTCAAGCTCATGAACCCCTGCCACGGTCCTGCACTGGTGGTGAGCAGTTACACCCACCCCGAATATGGGCATTCGATGTCAGCCACCTTTGCGCTGACCGGGCAACACGCCCTGCTGCTGCGCGGCACCGAAGGTGAGCCCGTGGCCGATGCACGACGCACACCAGCGATGGACGTTTTCAAAGACGGCCAGACACGGCGCGTGCAAGACCCGCAAGAAGGCTCCTTGGCGCAGGTGCCCGAACTGCCCACGACCGATGCCGCAGCCACCGCCATCTACACCGAACATGTGCTGCAAGGCCTGTTGCCCGTGCCCGAGGCCATCAAACGGCAAGTCCAACACATCCTGCGCGAGGTGACCCCATGAACCCTGCACTGCCCCCCGATGGGCGCGAGCCCCTGCTCGCCAATGAGCGCAGCCCCGCCGCTGTTGGCCCAGGCCGCTGCACCCTGGTCGGCGCGGGACCGGGTGACCCGGAGCTTTTGACACTCAAAGCCGTGAAAGCCATTGCCAGCGCCACCATGCTGCTGGTGGACGATCTAGTCAACGACGCGGTGCTTGAACACGCCTCGCCCAGCGCCCGCATCGTACATGTGGGCAAGCGTGGCGGCTGCCAAAGCACGCCACAGGCCTTCATCGACAAGCTGATGATCACCGCCGTACAGGAAGGCGAACACGTGGTGCGCCTCAAAGGCGGTGACCCTTTCATCTTTGGCCGTGGCGGCGAAGAAGTCGAGCACCTGCGTCAAGCGGGCATCGACGTCGAGGTGGTCAACGGCATCACCTCGGGCTTGGCGGGCATGAGCAGCTTGGGCGCACCGCTGACGCACCGTGAACATGCGCATGGCGTGGTGTTTGTGACGGGCCACGCCAAACCCGGCGACAGCGGGACCGACTGGGTGCAACTCGCAGCCACCGCCCGCCAGGCCAAGCTGACGCTGGTGATTTACATGGGCGTGAGCAGCTTGGACAACATCTGCCAGGGTTTACTCAACGGCTTACCTACCCACACCCCCGTGGCGGTGGTGCAAAACGCCAGCTTGCCCACACAGCGCCAAACCCTGACCACATTGAGCGAACTGGTGGCGACCGTGCAACGCGAAGGCCTGCAAAG
>CAYRBW010000026.1:0-19131 GCA_964422575.1 uncultured Limnohabitans sp. | reverse complement strand
TAGTGCGGCGATGTGCACTTGCGCCTGAGCTTCTACAAAAAACTGGCGACTGCCAAAACCAGCGACCAGATCGACGCCCTGCTCGAAGAGCTGGTTGACCGCTTTGGCAAACTGCCACCGCAAGCGCAAACGCTGGTGGACGTGCACCGCCTGCGCGTGCTGACCCAGCCTTATGGCGTCATCAAAGTCGACGCCGCCCCGGGCGTCATCCAGATCACCTTTAAGCCCAACCCGCCGGTGGAGCCCATGGCCATCATCGGCCTGCTCCAGAAAAACAAACACATCAAGCTGGCGGGCAACGACAAAATCCGCATCGAACGCGAACTGCCCGACCCCAAGGCCAGGGCGCAGATGGTGCGGGATGTGCTGCGGAGTTTGGGCACCCCGAAGGTAGAAGTGGCGGCTTGATGCAGGAGGCGAAATCAGTCATTCATACTGCCCAACAGCGGCTGACGACTGACACCGTTCAGGACGTGTTGCGGCAAACGCGCAAACTGCGTAAATCGTTTGCAAATATCGTTGCGACAGATTTCTTTCCTGTGCAAGCACAAAGTCAAACGGATACTTCGCTGCGTGAGTTGGAGTTGGCCTGTTCGTACATCGTGTCCCCAGATGAACCCCGTGTTCGAGAGGGCCGGATTGAGCGAATGAACGCAGCGGCGTACCGAGGCCGACTGTGGGCCACTCGGGCACGCCCCTGGGTTGATCGCTTGGCCAGCGCATGGTTGATCAAGCGGTTGATTGATCCTCAGGCGCGCATTCTGTGGCTGGCTCATCCGGCGGATTGCCCGCCAGACGCGCTCGGGTTTGACTTTGATGGCGCGACCTTTAGCCATATGGGCAGCCGCGTCACTTTTGAGGTTTTGGCCGCAAGCTTTGGTCTTCATGATCAACCCGCCATCGCCCGACTTGGACTTCTCGTCCACTATTTGGATGTGGGGGGCATTCAACCACCCGAAGCAGCAGATATCGAGAGCGTTTTGTATGGCATGCGTGAAAGTATTCAAGATGATGACCAGTTGCTCAAAGCAGCCTCAAAGGTATTCGATGGGCTGTTGATCAGCTTCAACAGGTCAACCCAATGACCATCCATGCAACCGAAAATTTAGAGGCTGAGGCTCCACAAGCCGTGAGCTTTTGGAGTGCTTTTTTGTTCTGGCTCAAGCTGGGCTTCATCAGCTTTGGCGGCCCTGCCGGTCAGATTTCAATCATGCACCAGGAGCTTGTGGAAAATCGGCGATGGATTTCCGAGCGTCGTTTCCTTCATGCGTTGAACTATTGCATGTTGCTTCCCGGCCCCGAAGCACAGCAGTTGGCCATTTACATTGGCTGGTTGATGCACCGCACTTGGGGCGGCATCGTGGCTGGCGTTTTGTTTGTGTTGCCGTCGCTGGTGCTTCTGATTGTGCTGTCCTGGGTCTATATCGCCTTTGGTGACATGCCACTGGTGGCAGGCCTGTTTTACGGCATCAAGCCAGCAGTGACGGCCATCGTGGTCCAAGCGGCGCACCGCATTGGCACCCGCGCACTCAAAAACAATTGCTTGTGGGCGATTTCAGCGGCCTCTTTCGTTGCCATTTTTGCCGCCAACATGCCGTTCCCAGTCATCGTTGTGGCAGCGGCATGGATTGGCTATGTGGGCGGACGGATTGCCCCAGACAAGTTCAAAGTTGGCGGCGGTCACGCTCAGGCCGACAAGTCTTTCGGTCCCGCCATCATTGACGACCTGACCCCAACGCCAGAGCATGCCAAATTCAACGGGGTTCGCTTGGTCAAAATTGTTCTGGTGGGTGCCTTACTCTGGACCATACCCATGGCGTTGCTGACAAAGAACTGCGGCTGGGACCACCCATTGACACAGATGAGTTGGTTCTTCACCAAAGCTGCGCTGCTGACCTTTGGTGGTGCATATGCCGTGCTGCCCTATGTTTACCAGGGCGCGGTGAGCCATTACGGGTGGCTCACACCCACCCAAATGATCGACGGTCTTGCTTTAGGTGAAACCACACCGGGGCCACTCATCATGGTCGTGGCTTTTGTGGGTTTCGTTGGAGGCTATGTCAAGGGCGTTTTTGGCCCTGATGCCCTGTTTTTGGCCGGGGCTGTCGCAGCCACTTTGGTGACCTGGTTCACGTTTTTGCCCTCGTTTTTGTTCATTTTGGCGGGTGGTCCATTGGTGGAAAGCACCCATGGCGACCTCAAGTTCACTGCACCGTTGACCGCCATCACCGCAGCGGTGGTGGGCGTGATTCTGAATCTGGCACTGTTTTTCGGTTACCACGTCCTATGGCCCACAGGGTTTAGCGGAACTTTTGATGCGAGTTCCGCATTGATGGCATTGGGTGCCGCTGTTGCCCTGTTTCGCTTCAAGCGCAATGTGATCCATGTCATCGCCGCCAGTGCGGTGCTTGGTTTACTCGTCAAACTTTTATAACCCCTGTTGGAGAACAACATGCCAGCGATTTCAGTGGATGCCCTGTCCAGTTATTTGAAGGAATCCAGTCAGCATGTCCTCATTGATGTGCGCAGACAACAAGCACGTCAAGCCGATGGTATGACGGTGGAAAACTCTGTCTGGTGCGATCCCGCACTGTGGCTGGACTGGAAAGACGAAGTTGCCGCGATGACTGGGCCGGTGGTGTTTTTTTGTGTGCATGGACACGAGGTCAGCCAAGGCCTTACCGCAGCCTTGTGCGCCATGGGTCAAGATGCAAAGTATCTGGAAGGTGGACTCTCTGAATGGCGAAAGGCAGGTCTGCCCGTGGTCGCAATCTCGAACTGTTGACGCCAGTCAACCGAAAACTGCCCCTTTTTGATTCAGTCATAGGTAACCCGTTACTGTAGACGGTGCCCAACTTAAGCACCTGTCCCAAATTCGGGGTCCACTTCAATTGGGGACACCGAAAGTGGAGGTGGTGGCTTGAGCCGTTCGGCGAGCATGAATTCAGTGACCGCTGTTTTATGTGTCTGCGAGACGATCAAGCTGAAACTGGATACCAAGCAGCTGAGTTAGAAATCAGCCTATGCATATGCATAGGCCTATGCTAAACTCCCGACTTCCTTCCATGGAGGTGCCCGATGTCTGTCACTGCACTCACCGCCGCTGAGAAATCTGCCGTCTATCAAACCTCCGCCAGCTCGGATGGGCCTGTAAATGCCGGGCGTCATGTCCGCTTGTTCCGCAATGGGGCCAACCAAGCAGTGCGCATTCCGCGTGAATTTGAGTTTGACGCCCAAGAAGTGGTGATGAAAAAGGTGGGCAACACCCTGGTCTTGGAGCCCGTGACGGTTTGGCCTCAGCGCGGATCGGCTGCAGCGCTGCGGATGGCGCTCGATGAGATCAAAAAACTCGGGCCTTGCAATGACCGCTTCCCGGAAGTCGATGACGGTGTGCTGTCGCTTGATGACATTGACCTTGCCGCATGACAAGCACCTATTTTCTGGACACCAACATCATCAGCCACATGATGGTGAACGGCGATGGTGCAGCGGCACGTCGCGCCATCCAGGTGCTGACCGAACAACCCGACATCGATTTGTGCACCAGTATCGTGGTGCAGTGCGAGCTGCTTTATGGTTTGCGCAAACGTCCAAGCCCGCGTTTGCAACGCGCTTTTGAGCTGCAAATGCTCGGTATCAAAGTGGTGCCGCTGGACGAAGCCGATGCGGCCATTTATGGGGCGCTGCGCCACTCACTCGAATCCAGTGGGACACCGCTAGGCCCCAACGATTTGCTGATCGCGTCACAAGCCATTCGCTGCGACGCCACGCTGGTCAGTGCAGACGCCGCCTTTGCCCGTGTGCCCGATTTGAAACTGCAAAATTGGCTGGCCTGACCCTGTTTCCATTTCATTTTTTCGATGCTTCCCATGACCACTGCCTCCGCCACCGAATTCGCCCCTGGCCTTGCCATTCAAGGCTTTACAGCCCCCCTGCCCTTGTCCCAGTTCAAGCTGATCGCGTTTGACATGGACTCCACGCTCATCAGCATCGAGTGCATCGACGAGATTGCCGATGCCGTGGACCGCAAGGCAGAGGTGGCCGCCATCACCGAAGCGGCCATGCGTGGCGAGATCACCGATTTCAAAGAGAGCCTGCGCCGCCGCCTGGCCCTGCTCAAGGGCGTGACACTGGCCGACATGGAACGTGTCTACACCGAGCGCCTGATGATCAACCCCGGCGCGGCCGAATTGATCGCTGCTTGCCAAAAAGTGGGCATGAAGGTTTTGCTGGTGTCTGGCGGCTTCACCTTTTTTGCCGACCGGGTCAAAGCGCGTTTGAACATCGACTTTGCCCGATCCAACCGGCTGGAGGTGGTCAACGGTGAACTCACAGGCGGCTTGGTGATGCAAAGCTGGGGCGACATTTGTGATGGTGCAGAAAAACGCCGCACCTTGCTCGAAATCGCTTCGCTTTTGGGCATCGAACCGCACGAGTGCATTGCCATGGGTGACGGTGCGAACGACCTGCCGATGATGGACGCAGCGGGTTTGTCGGTGGCATACCACGCAAAGCCCAAGGTGCGCGAGCAAGCCATGGTCGCCATCAGTGAAGGTGGCCTTGACAGGTTGCTGGAAGTCGTCAGACCCTGACTCCTTGAGTGTGGGAACCCCGCCCTCGGGGCGATGACAGTGGACTGCGAGCGGTCTTTCGTGGCGAGGGCACCGCCCCTAAAGCTGAATTCAGCGGCGCAGTGGCCGCAGCAGATCACTCAGGCCGTTGTGGTCAATCTCTTGCATGAGTTGCAACAATCTGCCGACCTCGCTTTTGGGGAACCCTTCGCGTGCAAACCAGTTGAGGTAGTTGCCAGGCAAATCGGCGATCAACACACCCTTGTGTTTGCCAAAGGGCATGGGCGTGTTGACCAGCTTCAGCAGATCGTCGGCTTGCATGCCTTCTCCCTCATGTATCGCCCCAGAGCCATTCACGCACATGCGCAAGAAATGCTTCTGGCCGTGAAATCATCACCCAATGCCCGCAGGGCAGGCCCTGCACGGCGCTGCCGGGTGTGGCGGCCACTTTTTCCGCCCACTTGGCCGAATGGAACATGAAGGGTTTGCGCTCACCATAAACAAACAAAAGCGGCATAGGCAACTGGATTTGCGCCGCCTGCCTGAAGCCGCCCGCCGTGCGGAACCACTGCATGGCGTAGGGGTAGTTCATTTTGTGACTGATCGATGCAGGGTCCGTGGGGCAGCGCAGCCAGCGGGCCATGGCGTGGGTCATGCGAGTGCCCAAGCTGCCGCCCAGCTTCCACGCCAGTGCCAGCCAAACCTGGTAGCCCGTGACCGACAGTTTTTCTTTCGCGCCCCAACTGCGCAGCAGGGCACCAGAGTTGTGGTCACCCACGTCAACCGCCACCACACGGGCCACACGCGTGGGGTGGCGCATGGCAAATTCATAGCCAAAGATGCAGCCCCAGTCGTGCAGCATCAGCGTCACAGGTTGGTCGGGGCTGATGCGGTCCACCACCTGACGCAGCAGCTGGCACATGTCATCGAGGCTGGTCGCAGCTGGACCAGACTCAAAACCGGGTAGCGTCAAGCGGGCGCAGGTGGCGCGATCTTGCAGGGCGACCACAGTGCCATCCCACAAGGCGCGGGTATCGGGCCAGCCATGCAACATCAGGATGACTTCGTCACCCTGCCCTTGCAGCCAGACTTCAGTGCCATGGACATCGATGCACAGTTCGGTACGGGCAGCCATGGCTTACAAGGCCTTGGCCAGGCGCGAGACGCCTTCGAGGATCTTGTCTTCGCCCACGGTGGCAAAGCTCAAGCGGAAGGTGGCGTGGTCGGGGTTGGCGCAGAAGAACGGCGAACCTGGCACAAAGGCCACACCATTGTCGATGGCGCGTTTAGCGAACACGTTGCCGTCATTCACCTTGCCGCCTGCGCCTGTCAGACGTGCCCACACAAACAAGCCGCCTTGCGGCTGCACAAACTCGACCGCATCGCCCAGCTCTTTGCGAAGTGCGTCACCCATGGTTTTGGCGCGCTTTGCATAGACGGCACGCACTTTGTCGAGTGTGGCAGGCATACGGCCAGCTTTCAGATATTGGGCGGCCGTGGCCTGGGCAAAGGTACTGGTGTGGGCATCGCTGAACTGCTTGCACATGGTGGCGCGGGCCAGCAGCTCAGGCGGAGCGATCATCCAGCCCACACGCAGACCTGGTGACAGCACTTTAGACAAGGAGCCGCAATGCACCAGCAACTCGCGGCTACCGGGCACCGATGCACTCATGGCCAACAGGCTGGGCGGCGGCGCTTCGCCAAAATACAAGTCGCCATAAGGGTCGTCTTCCACAATCAAGGTTTGGTGTTTGACAGCCATCTCCAGCATCTTTTTACGGCGCTCGGCGCTCAGCAAGGCACCACTCGGGTTGCCAAAGGTGGGGATCAAATACACAAACTTGGGCTTGTGATCGGCGATCATCTTTTCCAGTTCGTCGGTCTTGACGCCGTGGCCGTCCACCGGGGCGCTGATGAGTTCGGCCCCATAGAGGCGGAAGCACTGGATGGTGGCCAGGAATGTCGGGCCTTCCACGATCACCTTGTCACCAGGGCTGATCATGGTTTTGCCGATCAAGTCAAGCGCTTGCTGGCTGCCGGTGGTCACGATCAGTTGGTCTGCGGTCACGTCTTGGGCACCTTTTTGGGCCATGAAGTGGGCCAGTTGCTCGCGCAGCGGGCCAAAACCTTCGGTCGCGCCGTATTGGAGAGCCGCACCCGGGTCTTGCGTCAGCGCGGCATTGCAGGCTTCGCGGATGCCGTCCACGTCGAACATGGCGCTGTCAGGGAAGCCACCCGCGAAACTGATGATGCCGGGCTTGCCCAAAAGCTTGAAAAGCTCGCGGATGGCGGAGGTTTCGACGTTGTTCAGGCGGTCGGCAAATTGCAAAGGCATGGTGTATCTTCCTGTATTGACTTGGCCATCATTTTGCCAACATCTGCACACCTACTTTTGCCCCCCATGAAACCCGCACAGATCGAATCTTTTTTTGCCACCCTGCAAGCGGCCAACCCCATGCCTGTGACCGAACTGGAATACACCAGCGTCTTTGAGCTGCTGGCCGCCGTGCTGCTTTCGGCTCAGGCCACCGATGTGGGTGTGAACAAGGCCACGCGCAAGCTGTTCCCCGTGGCGGGCACGCCGCAAAAGATTTTGGACCTGGGTCTGGAAGGGCTCGAGAGTTACATCAAGACGATTGGCCTGTACCGCAGCAAAGCCAAACACCTGATGGAGACCTGTCGCATTTTGGTGGAGCAGCACGGCGGCCAAGTGCCCCGCAGTCGTGGCGCCTTGGAGGCCCTGCCCGGGGTGGGCCGCAAAACGGCCAATGTGGTGCTCAACTCGGCCTTTGGCGAGGCGACCATGGCCGTTGACACGCACATCTTCCGCATGGGCAACCGCACGGGCCTGGCCCCGGGCAAAACGCCTTTGGCAGTGGAGCTCAAGCTGCTCAAGCGCATACCGGCCAAGTACCTGGTGGATGCGCATCACTGGTTGATCTTGCACGGGCGCTACGTGTGCCAGGCGCGCAAACCGCTGTGCGGGCAGTGCGCTGTGGCGGCTTTTTGCAATTTCAAGCCCAAGACACCCTGAACCCGGGGCCTGAATTGACTTCTTTGTGATTCATAAGTCATCCAGTCCACTCTCATGAAGCCCTCCTTGCACGGGTAAAATCATGCCCTCTGCCCTGCGGGGCAGCCCCTTGACGGTGGGCCTTAGCCGCCGTTGCCTCAAGCGCCCGCTGCGCTGCTTTTCGAACCCAATCCGACCTGCCCATGACGCGAGCCCTGCCGCGTGCCCACTTCAACAGCTCCCGACTGACGCGTTTTCTGACCGAAAACGCCATGATCGATGCCGCCCCTGCGGTGGACGATGTGGGGCAAAAGTTGGGCGATTGGCTGAACTTTCGCCAAGCGATTGCCTTGCACGGTGTGCTCAACCCCGAGCGGCAACCCGCCGCGCCACATCCCTCGCAGTTGCGGCGCACGGGTGTGATGACGGCCGAGGCGCTGACGCGGCATGTGGACAAAGTGCGCGCCCAACTCGAACAATCCATTGCCCAGGGCGCGCCCAGCGGTTCGGGGCTGACGCGCATCGACATGCCCCCCGCAGAACTGGACGAACCCATCGAGGCCAAAACGGCCTTTGAACCCTATCGCCGTTTTTATGCCGCCCATCAGCGGCAAATGGAAGCGTCTCTGCAGACCTTGCGCTCACAAGTGCGGGGGCAGCTGAGCCTAAGTGCACCTAGCCTGCAACAATTGGCCACACTCGATGCGGCTTTTGAAAACATTCTGAGCGAGCGTGAAGCACTTTTGCTGGGCAAAGTGGCCAAGCTGCACGAAAAGCGTTTTACGCAAGCTCTTAAGAAACACATTCAACAACTCAGCAACTTACCAGCCGAGGCAACGGCCGAGAATGCCCAAGCGCCGTCGCCCACTGCAATGAGCCCTTTGCCTTGGCTCTTGCCAATGCGCCAAGCCATGCGCACCGCTTTGCTGGCCGAACTGGACACGCGCTTACAACCCGTACTGGGCCTTGTTGAAGCCTTCAACCAATACAACCCCAAAGAACAATGAAACGATATTCCTTTCACATTGCCTTCGCACTGGGCGCATTGGCCGTCGTCTGGGTGGCGGTCGCAGTGGCCGCCTCACACCTGTTGGTTTTGGGCATGGCTGGGGTCATTGGCGGGGTTTATGTTTTTGGCGCGATGGAGCTGTGTCAATACCGCGCCGCCACGGCTGCCCTGAACAAGGCTCTGGCGGACATCCCCCACGACTTGCAGACCCTGAGCGATTGGCTGATCACCTTGCCTGCGGGTTTGCAAAACCCGATTCGCCAACGTGTAGAAGGTGAGCGCATGGGCTTGCCTGGCCCATCTCTGACCCCTTATTTGGTCGGTTTATTGGTCATGCTGGGCATGCTCGGGACGTTTTTGGGCATGGTGGTCACGCTCAATGGTGCGGTGTTTGCGCTGGAAGGCTCCACCAACATCGCGGGCATTCGGTCGGCGTTTTCCGAGCCCATCAAAGGACTGGGGCTGGCGTTTGGCACGTCGGTGGCAGGCGTGGCCACTTCGGCCATGCTGGGTTTGATGAGCAGCCTGGCGCGCCGCGAACGCACACAAACCACCCAAGTGCTGGACACGCTGACAACAACCCGTCTGCGCGATTTTTCTTTGGTGTACCAACGGCAAGCAACTTTCAAGGCCCTGCAGCAACAGTCGCAAGCCCTGCCGCAAGTCGTGCAGCAACTGCAGACGCTGATGGCGCAAATGGCCCAAACCAGCCAGCAGATGAGCGAGCGTTTGCTGGCCCATCAGGAAAGCTTTCACGCGCAGGTGCACACCGCCTATACGGGGCTGGCGCAATCGGTTGACCAATCGCTGCAAACCAGCTTGAGCCAAAGCATGCAACTGGCCAGCAACAGCATTCGCCCTGTAGTGCAAGCCACCATGGTGCAACTGAGTGAGCAGGCCCAGAGCATGAACGACCGCCTGCTGCTCAACACACAGCAGCAATGGGGCGAGCTGCACACCCAAATGGCGGCGACAGCCACCACTTTGGCGCAAACCAGCGCAGAGACACTGACACGCCACGAACAAGTCAGTGCCCACATGGCTGAACGTGTCGGCCAGACCTTGGAAGCGTTCAGCCAGAATTTTGAACACAGCGCCAAATCGCTGGTCAGCCAAATCAGTGCCGTTCAGACGCAGCAGCTGAACCAGCAGAGCAACGTCGACCAGCAGCGCCTGCAAGCTTGGCAAGCTTCGCTGGCACACATGGCCACCGAACTGCACAGCCAATGGCAGGCATCCGGCACACATACCCTGGCGCAACAACAAGCCATTTGCGACACCCTGAGCCACACGGCACAAGAAATCACTGTCACCACGCAAACTCAGGCCACGCAAACGCTGGCCGAAATCACACGCTTAATGGCCAGCAGCGAAACGCTTATGCGAGAGCGCATCGCCTCCGAAGCACAGTGGACTGCAGGGCACCAGCAGCGCGCAAAAGAACTGGCTGATGTTCTGCGTCAAGAGCTATTGGCCCTGAGGGATGCAGAAGACGCACGCGGTCAGACCGCTGTGGCCCGACTGGCCGAATTGCAAACCGCTGTGACCGCGCACCTGACCACACTGGGCACTGCGCTGGAAGACCCGATCACCCGCCTGATCGAAACCGCCTCCGAGGCTCCCAAGGCCGCCGCCGAAGTCATTGGCCAACTGCGTCAGGAAATCTCGGTCAGCGTGGCACGTGACAACGCCTTGCTTGAAGAGCGTACCCGCATTCTGGGCACGCTCAGCACTTTGCTGGACGCGATCCACCACGCTTCAACCGAGCAACGCGGCGTGATCGACACCATGGTCACCGCCAGCCAGACCTCCCTGCAGCAAACCAGCGGACAGTTCCACGAACACGTGGCGGCCGAAACTGGCAAGCTGAGCGACATCGCCGCGCAGGTCACGGCCAGCGCGGTGGACGTGGCCAGCCTGGGCGAGACCTTTGGCTTTGCCGTGCGCAACTTCAGCGAAACCAATGAGAAGCTGATGGTCAACTTGCAGCGGATAGAGCAAGCGATCGAAAAATCCATGACGCGCAGCGATGAACAGCTGGCCTATTACGTAGCGCAAGCCCGTGAAATGATTGACCTCAGCATTGGCAGCCAGAAAGACGTGCTGGAAGCCCTACAGCAACGCCAGGCCGAAGGAGCTGCTTGATGCTCGAACTTGAAGCCGAAAGTGAATCCACCACCCCAACGTGGATCTCGTTTGCCGATTTGATGACGGGCCTTCTGGGTGCGTTTGTGCTGTTGTTGGTGGGCGTGATGGCGGCGCAGCTGGACATGGCGTCCAAGCTGGAAGACGAGGTGCAAAAGCGTCAGATCGAAGAGCAAAAACGCCTCTCGCTCGAGCAGGCGTTGGCAGGCCCGCTGGCCAGTGGTCGCATCACCTTGAACAACGGGCGCATCGGCATCAGCGGCAAGCTCTTGTTTGAGCTGAATTCGGACCGGCTCGAACCCGAAGGCCGTCAACTGCTCAAAAGCCTGGTGCTGCCCTTGCGCAGCTACCTGCAAATGCGAGACGAGATCTTGATGGTCAGCGGCTTCACTGACGACAAAGCCGTCACCAGCCGTAACCGCCAGTTTGAAGACAACTGGGAACTCTCAGCGCAGCGTGCACTGACCGTGACGCGCACCCTGATTGAAGAAGGCATGCCGTCCAGCATGCTGTTTGCCGCCGCCTTTGGCCAAGAACAACCTTTGGTGGCCAACACCAATGAGAAAGCCCGCGCCCAGAACCGACGGGTAGAAATGGCACCTGTGCCCAAAGCGGCCAACACCACCCAGGCGACGAGCGTCAAACAAGACACAACCAAGCCATGAACGAAACCGCACCAGTACTTCCTGAGCGCGATGCCATGCGGGCGGCGGGTGCAGCGCAGGTGGATGCGGTGGGCTGGCATTACATCGAAACATTGGCCAAGCGTACACAAGCGCAATCTGGCCCTGTTCGGGTTTTGCTGCACACCAAGCTTCAAGAGGCGCTCAAGCGATTCGATGCGCGCATGACCATGGCGGCTCAACCACAAGCCGCACCCGAACCCTTGCCCTCCCCCTTGGCCACACTTTTGCAAGACATGCGTCCAAACACTGCGCTACAAGGGTCAGGCAGACCCGCAGGATGGCCGTCCGAAAACCCGCGCATTCAGGCATTTAAAAAGCAGTTGAACCAGCTCAGCGTGCAAAAGCAGGTCACCCAAGCCATTGCCCAAGCGCCGCAAAACGCAGGCCCCATCAACTCGCACATGCTGGTGCTGCGCTCGTTGGGACTCATGCGCGACATTTCTCCGGATTACCTCAACCGGTTCATGGCGCATGTGGACACACTGCTGTGCTTGGAAGAAGCAGGCAAGGTCAAATTGACGCCAAAAAGAGTCGCTCCCACGGCTAAAACCCGTTCGTGAACGAGCCTCGCCGACAGGTTGAGGCGTTCAGGCCACAGCCGCAGGTGCCGGGAAACCGTTGCGCTCCGGAAACTCAGGAGCCAGTGTCCGCGCATTGGGCATCTTGACCTACAGGCGCAGCATCTTGCGGTTGAGTTCGTGCACGCCGTGGTTTTCAAACTCATTGCGGAAGTGCAGCACGACATCGTTCATCGTTGCTGGCAAACTGCAAGTCACCAGGTTCGAGCACCATGCTCAGGCGAAAATCTTGGAGCCCGAAGTTCAGAAAGGTCAGCCCCCGGGCTTTGACATGGGCCAGTGCGGCGTCGAGTGTGGCAATCACCTCGGCCGACAGGGGTGCACCCATGAGGTGTCGCCTGCCCTGTCGGTGCCCTTTCAGGCTTCCGACCCAGTGATGGCTTGCTTCAGAATCAAACTCATGGGTTGACCTTTGGAGATTTCACAAGTCCTTGAGGCCTGCTTCAGCGGTCCAATTGAGCCAGTGCTGTCTGCAAACCGGCCAGTCCACCCACGCGCTGGTCGTTGATGAAAATCTGGGGCATTTGGCGCACCGAAGGGCCGCATTTTTCATAGAACGCCATGCGCTCGGCTTCGCCGTCGATCTTGATTTCTTCGAAATCAAGTGAACGCGTTTTGAGCAGCATCTTGGCGGACTCGCATTGGGGACATGCGGACTTGGAGTAAACAACGATTTTGAGTTCCATGGACAAAGTTTACACAAGTTCTTCAGCCCGGCACCATCCCGTCAATGACCTGGATGGTGCGGTCGCAGCGGCTGGCCAGTAGCGGGTTGTGGGTCACAAACAGCACCGCCGTGCCATGGTCCCGGTTGACCTGACGAAACAACGCAAACACCGCATCGGCACTTTGGGTGTCCAGGTTGCCCGTGGGCTCATCCGCCAGTAACAAAGTCGGCTGCATGATCAGGGCCCGTGCCACAGCCACGCGCTGCTGTTGTCCGCCCGACAAGCGTGTGGCAGGGGTATCTCGCCACTGGCTCAGGCCCACGCTGTCCAGCAAGGCCAGCGCACGGTCTTCGATGTCTGCCGTGGGGTAACCCTGCATGCCTACCATGGGCAGCATCACGTTTTCCATGGCGCTGAAAGCCCCAAGCAGATGGTGGTATTGGAAGACAAAGCCAATGCTACGCCCGCGCAGTTGCGTCAGCCTCTGGTCATCAAGGTGCGTGGTTTCAATACCGTTGATCAGCAACTGCCCCTGTGTGGGCCGATCAAGCAAGCCCACGATGTTCAGCAACGTGCTCTTGCCCGAACCCGAAGGACCCATCACGGCAGCAAACTCGTTGACGCGTAGTACCAAGTCAATGCCATGCAGGACCTCCACCTCTGTAGGCTCGCCGACATTGAAGGATTTACGCACCTGAACCAGCTCGACAACGGGGGGCTGCGCAGATCGATTGGCCATTGGTGCGCAGGGGTGTGAGTTGTCATTGCGCATCTCAGCCCCGAATCGCCACCACAGGATCAAGCCGGGCGGCGCGCAATGCCGGAGCCAAGGCCGCCAGCAACCCAGTAACGGTAGCCAGCAACAAGGCCTCAGCCAGCAGCATGACATTGATCGACACGATGAACATGGGCGTGCCATCGGCTGCACGGACCATCTGCAGCCACAGTTTGAGTGCCAGCGCACCCAATCCACATCCGATCATCGCGCCTCCCAGACCCAACAGCCCGCCTTGCAGCAAAAACACCCGCATCACCTGACCGCGTGAAATGCCCATGGCGCGCAAAATGCCAATTTCTTTGGAGCGCTGCACCACCGACACGACCAAAACACTGGCAATGCCGAACGCGACCGACAAACCCACAAAAAATCGGATGGCTGCATTGGCCATGCTTTGTGAGTTGATGGCGCTGAAAAACTGGGCATTGGTCTTGATCCAGCTGTCTGCTTGCAGCTGGGTGTAAGCCTGGATACGCTGCGCGACCACCTCGGCTGCATAAACATCGTGCACGGTGATGTCGATGCTGGTGACACCTCCCGGATAGCCCAGCAGGCTTTGCCCACTGTGCAGGCTCACATAGCCACTTCGTTGATTGGCACCTTTGTTGCCCAAATCCAGAATGCCTGCAATCAGGAAATGACTGCTGGCCCCGGTAGCCGATTGCACCAGCAGCCTGTCCCCAACCCCAACGCCCAAGTCGGCGGACAGCTCTGTGCCGATCAGGATGTCGCTGGCACCCAAGCGGGCTTGCCCCGAGACGATTTTTTCGCTCAAGTTCACGATTTTTTGGTAGGGCACCAAATCCACGGCAGTCAGGCTGAGCGCCCGGCTGGCCGCCCCTCGCATGATGAAGGTCGATCCGCTGACCGCAGGCGACGCCACCCGGACCTCGGGCATGGCCCGCAACACATTCAAAACGGCTTGCCACTGGTCAATCGATTTGAGTCCTTGCAGGGGAGCCTGCACCCGGTCCACATGCAGGGCATCATCTGGTCCATGCAGTATCCGCACCTTCTCCTTGGGCGGCAGGATTTGAATGTGCGGCTGTGCCGTGAGCACGCGCTTGATCAAGTTGGCCTGCAAACCTTGCATCAAGGCCGACATGAAAACGATCACGGCCACCCCAATGGCCACGCCCAACATGATGAAAAGACTTTGCATGCGGCCTTCACGCAAAAAGCGTGAAGCCACCAGCCATTCAAACGGTTGAAGTCGACCCAACAACATCTTGATGCTCCTTGGGTTCAGGGCTGCATGGGGCGCACACGCTGGCCGTCTTGCAAACCGGTACCGGCTGAGCCTAATAAGCGATCACCAGAGATCACGCCAGAATTGAGCTGCACCCAAGCACCGCTGCGCAACCCCAAGGTGACAGGCACACGCTCAAGACGCGATGTTGCGTTGATGCGCCACACCCAAGGGTGATCTGTTTCAGATTCGTGCACGGCTTCCAGCGGAACGGCCAAGGCTGCCGCGTGTCTGCCCACTTCGATCTCGACCGACACCGTCATGTCTTGTCGCAAATAGTCCGGTGGAGATGCCACACGCAATTTAACCTGTACCGCGCCACGTTGCGCATCCACACCGGGGGCAATGTCGCTGACTTCGGCCGCAAAGCGCGCCTGCGCAAACGCATCGGCCGATGCAACTGCAGACTGCCCCACCCGCAACAGCGACAAGTTCCGTTCATCAATCTGGGCCACAAGCTCGGTGACACCGATGGGGGCCAACATCAACAAGGTTTTACCCAGTTGCACGGTGTCACCGGGCTCGGCGTTGCGACTGATCACACGGCCTGCAAAGGGTGCCCGCAAAGTGGTGTAAGTCAACCGAGCCAGAGCGGCTTGGGCATTGGTTCGTGCGAGCAGCAGCGTGCTTTGGGCAAGTTGTTGTTCCACGCCTTGGTCATCATTGGCCTGCCGTTGGACCTGGGCCGTGCTGGCTTGAGCCTGCGTCACCTCAAAGGCCCGTGTGGCCTCATCCAAAGCGGCCTGAGCAATGAAACCTTGACGAAACAAATCCTGTTGCCTTGCCAATTGCACACGCGACTGGGCCAGATTGGCATCGGCCAATTTTTCGTTGGCGCGGGCCGTGGGAGCTTGCACTTCGCGCCATTGGCGCAGTTTGAATTCGGCTTGCCGCACTGCCAGTTCGGCCGCTGCCCAGTTTGAATGGGCCTCGCTGTCATCCAGACTTAGCAAGATTTGTCCGGCGTGAAAACGCTCGCCTTCTGTGACGTTGACCGCCTGTACCTTGCCAGCTATCTGAACGCCCATGTTGGCACGGTGCTGTGTTTGCACCGTGGCGGTGGCCACCACACTGTGCACCAATTCACGAGGCTTCAACACCAAAACAGGCTGCGAATCAGGCCATGACATCCAAGCGCCAAGCCCCATGAGCACCAGCAGCAGCATGCCGCCAGCCACCCAGAGTCTGCGCGATCTGAGCCAATCAGCCATGGCATTTTCCGAACATTCAATGAAACAGCGTTCATTGAGCCACGCCAAAACCCGTTCAAACTTGATCCATGTCACCTTCTGCGCATGTGGTCATGGCAGGCGAGGCAACACGGCCCATTGACCGTCCACTGAGGCAATGCGAATGCGGCGGTCAAACACCGCCTCAATGGCGGCGTGGGAGTCAACGGCGTGGCCCGCACCGTGGTGCACCACGCGGCCCCCGGCCATCACGATGATGTCGTCGGCGTGCAAGGCCATGCCAATCTCGTGCAACACGCTGACCACGGTGGTGCCCTGGGCCAGCAGGCAATGCACTTGCTCCAGCCAGTCCACCTGGTGAGGCGGATCGAGGTTGACCAACGGCTCGTCCATCAGCATGACCGGCGCATTGCCCACCATGGCCCGGGCCAGCAGCACACGCTGGCGTTCGCCACCCGAGAGCTCGCCCAGCGTGCGTTCGCGCCAGTCCCAGGCCTGGGTGGCCTTGAGCGCGGCTTCAACCATCTGCGCGTCTTGGTCATTCGGGGCATCAAGCCAGCTCTGGTGCGGCAAGCGGCCCAGCATGGCCACGTCCCACACCCGCAAATCGAGCGAGCTGGCTTCACCCTGGCCGAGCCAGGACAGTTGCAGCGCACGTTCGCGGCGGGCGATGCTGTCCAGTGAGCGGCCTTGCCATAACACTTCACCGTTGAACGGCAACAAGCCCGCCAGCGCCTTGAGCAAAGTGGACTTGCCCGCCCCGTTGGGGCCGACCACACAGGTCCAGCGGCCCGCGGTGATCTGCAAGTCGATACCCGCCAGCACCTGACGCCCCACCAACTGCACGTGCAACTGCCGGGTTTGCAAGGCATGCGTCATGACAACCCCCCTGTCCCGCCACGGTGGCCGGTATCACGGTAAATGCGCCAGAGCAAATAGCCACCACCCAGCACCGCCGTAAGCACACCCACCGGCAATTCTTGCGGGGCAAACAGCACACGTGCCAACACATCGGCCAGCGACAACAAGGCCCCCCCCATGAGCGCTGCCAGCAGCAAGCGCCACGCGTGGGTGCTGCGCACCAGCGAGCGCACCAGGTGCGGCGCGGCCAGGCCCACAAAGGCCACCAACCCGATGTGTGCCACCGCCGCACCGGTGCCAAGAGATATCACGCCCACCAGCACCAGCCGGGCCGAGCGCAGCGGCACGCCCAAACTGTGCGCGGTGGCTTCACCCAGGGTGAGCGCATCCAGCACGCGAGCAAAGGCCCAGGCCAGCGCCACGCACACGGCCAAAACGCAAACCATGGTGGCGCAGGCTGTCCAGCTCACAAAAGCGGTCGACCCCAACATGAAGCCTTGCATGGCCTGCAGCACTTGCGGCTGGAGCAAAGAAATCACTGAGGTGACCGCCCCCAGGACCACGCCCACCACGACCCCGGCCAAAAGTAGGCGCAGGGTCTGCTGCACGCCACGCGCCAACAATAAGGTCAGCAGCACCGCCAGCACCGCGCCCACAAAGGCCGCACCCGTGAGGCTCAAGCCCATCCACCAACTCATGGCCCAGGCACTGCCGCCAAATAAACTCAAATAGGTGCCCACGCCCAGCGATGCGCCCGAGGCGCTGCCCAGCAAATACGGATCGGCCAACGGGTTGCGAAACAAGCCCTGCGCCACCACACCGGCCAGCCCCAACAAAGCCCCGCCCAGCCAGGCCCCCAGGCTGCGTGGCAGGCGGATATCCCACACGATCTGGCGCGACACTTCGTCAGACGGACCCAACCACCAAGCCTGCCAGCCCTGGCTGCCTGCTGCGGTGCCCAACAACACAGTGACCACGCCCAGTAGCAACAAGCCCCAAGCCCAGCGAGCCGCCTTGTGCCGCAACAGGTTCACCGCTGCCCCCCGGTGGCACGGTTGAGGCACTCGGCCATCAGCCGGGCCCCCTCGGCCATGCGCGGGCCTGCACGCACCAGCATGTCGGATTCGGCCTGCTGAAACACACAGATGCGCTGCGTCTGCATGGCTTTGAGGCGGGCCCAGCCCGGGCGCTGCGCCATGCTGACGCGACTGCTGTCGCCCACCATGATCACATCAGGCTGGGCACGCACCACGAATTCGGGGTTGACCTGCGGAAACGGCCCCATGGCCGCAGGCAGGATATTGACCACGCCCATGCGGGTGAGCGTTTCACCGATGAACGACGATTCGCTGGCACCATAAGGTGCGGAGTTGACTTCAAAATAAACCCGCTGCGCTTTGGCTTGCGGACTGAGCGACTGCACCGCCGCTTGCACACCGGCCTGAATCTCGCGCCAGACGCGCTCGCTCTCCGCCGCAGGCACGCCCAAAGCATCGCCCACAGTACGAAGCACCCGTTGCGCGTCGGCATGGTTGCGCGGCTCCAGCCGCAGCACCGTCAGGCCCAGCGCCTGCAAGCGGTCTGCCCCCCGGGTCGAGCCGGCTGCCAGCACCAAATCGGGCTTGAGCGCGACGATGCTTTCGATGTTGGGATCAATGCCGCCGCCCACGCGGGGCACCCGGGCGATGGACGCGGGCCAGTTGGAATACCGATCCACCCCCACCAGCCGCTGGCAAGCGCCTAAAGCGCACACGGTTTCGGTCAGCGAGGGCAACAAGCTCACAATGCGCTGCGGCGGGTGTGGGAGCTGGATTTTTTGCCCCTGGTCGTCCAGCACGGTGACCGCCTGGGCTGCACTGCACAACAGCCAAGCGCATGCCACACGCATGCACCACTCAAGCATGCTGCGCCTCCCACTGTTTGAAGATGCGGTGCAATTGCGCCACGCCATCGGTCAGCGCAGCGGGACCGGGCTGCAAGATATCGGCCGATTTGATCTCAAACAACTGAGCGTTGCGCACCGCAGGCACGTCCTGCCAATCCGGTCGGGCCGCCACTTTTTCGGGGCGAAACTTTTTGCCACACCACGAGCCGATGATGATGTCGGGGGCCCGTTCAACGATGGTCTGGCCATCGGCAATGATGCGGTCCTTGCCCAATGACTGCACGGCCAGTTCGGGAAACACGTCGTCGCCCCCTGCCATGCGCACCAGCTCAGACACCCAGCGGATGCCACTGATGTGGGGCTCGTCCCATTCTTCAAAATACACCTTGGGGCGGCGCTTGAAGCCTGCGGCTTTTTGGCGGATCGCGTCCAGCCCTGCACGCATGGCCGCCAGCCGGGCCAGCCCTTGCTCAGCCTCGCCCACCATGGCCGCGACCT
>CAYRBW010000025.1:0-19133 GCA_964422575.1 uncultured Limnohabitans sp. | reverse complement strand
GCTTTGAGCACTTGCTCATACGCAGGCAGCGCGAGCTGTGCGCCCATGAGGTGCTGGGCTTGTTTTTCGTGTGCGCCAAAGGCGGTGAACAAAAACTCGGCATCGCTGTGCTCGAAGTTGTAGGTGGATTGCTCGACTTCGTTTTGTTTGTAGACGTCGCCATACGTCAAGCCGTCGGTCCATGTAAGGTTGTAGACGTTGTCCACGCCTTGCAGGTACATGGCGAGGCGCTCTAGGCCGTAGGTGATTTCGCCGGTGATGGGTTTGCAGTCGATGCCGCCGACTTGTTGGAAGTAGGTGAACTGGGTGACTTCCATGCCGTTGAGCCAAACTTCCCATCCCAAGCCCCATGCGCCGAGGGTGGGGTTTTCCCAATCGTCTTCCACAAAGCGGATGTCATTTTTCTTGAGGTCAAAGCCCAGCGCTTCGAGTGAGCCCAAGTACAGCTCCAAGATATTGCTGGGCGCGGGCTTTAAGACCACTTGGTATTGGTAGTAGTGCTGCAAGCGGTTGGGGTTCTCGCCGTAGCGGCCATCTTTGGGGCGGCGGCTGGGCTGCACATAGGCGGCCTTCCAAGGCTCGGGGCCTAAGGCGCGCAAAAAGGTGGCGGTGTGCGAAGTGCCCGCACCAACCTCCATGTCGTAGGGCTGGAGCAAGGCGCAGCCCTGGGCGTCCCAGTACTGCTGCAATTTGAGGATGATTTGCTGGAAGGTCAACATGGCCGAAGCGAAGCCAGCAGCGAGCTGGCCTGGGTGGATTGGGCGCAAAGCGTTTGCGCAAACCCTTGATTTTACGGTCTTTGCAGCGTTGAAGCGGCCTGATTTCGCAGGCAACGCGGTCCAAACCACCTCAGGCGCGCCGCAGGCCAGAAAAATCAGGTCATGGCGTCACACGACGCTGCCACAGGGCCACCCCCAGCACGACACAGCACAAGCCCCACAGCGGCCACAAACCCCAAGCGGATGCCCAACGGGCATAGGGCGTCAATCCATCACGGCCTTCGTATCGACCGACCAAGCTGCCCCGGGTAAAACGCGGCAATTGCGCCGTCACGCGACCTTGGTGGTCAATGATGGCGGTAGCCCCGGTGTTGGTGGCGCGCAGTATGGGCCGCCCCAGCTCCATGGCACGCATGCGCGAGATGTTCAGGTGCTGGTCCACCGCCAAGGTGTTGCCAAACCAGGCAATGTTGCTGACATTCACCATGGCCGTGGGGGCCTGAGCCGGGTCTTTGAACCGTGCTGCCAGCTCTTCGCCAAACAAGTCTTCGTAGCAAACATTGGGGGCCAAGCGCTGCCCCTGCCAGGCCACTGAAGGCTGAGCCCAGCCGCCGGAGCGGAAATCCCCCAAGGGAATGTTCATCATCCGCACAAACCAGGCAAAACCGGGCGGCATGAACTCACCAAAGGGCACCAAGTGCGACTTGTCGTAGCGGTAATCGGTCAAACCACTCGGCCCCAAAGCCAGCACCGAGTTGGTATAACCCTGCTCCAAACTCCCCAGAGGCACACCGACCAGCGCCAAGGTCTGACGGGTCTCGGAAAAATGCTGCTGCAAACCGCCCCAATACCCCTCAGGCAACTGTTGCGGCAGCAAGGGAATGGCCGTTTCGGGTACGACCACCAAGGCCTGCTGGCTGCTGCGCAGCCGGGCGTCGTACCACTGCAGCGCCTCACGGATGCCGCTGCGAACGTCAAATTTGGCATTTTGCGAAATATTGGCCTGCAGCAACTCCACCTGACCCCAACCGGCCGAGGTGGTCCAAGAGGGGCCCATCGTCTGCAAAGCCCAGGAAACACCCAACACGCCCAGCAAGGGTTTGAGCGCGCGCAGCCGCCAACCCGACAAGGCCAAGCGCATGGCCAACCAAGCCGCCAGGGCACCGATGCCATACACACCCACCCAAGGTGCCCAAACAGCCAACGCCCCGTCAACATGTGCGTAACCGCCTGCGCCCCAAGGGAACCCCGTCAACCAGCGCCCGCGCATGAGTTCGGCCAAAGTCCACAAAGCCGCGAACACAAGGGCGAGCCCCCAAGGCCGATGCCGCCAGTGCCCCTGTGCCAAGGCCACCCATGCAGCGCAAGCTGCCGCGTAATAAACCGCCAAGGCCGACGCCAAAGCCCACACCGCAAGCGCTGCCAAGGGAGCCGGCAAACCGCCCACGTCGTGCATGGACACATAAAGCCACCAAAAGCAGGCCGCGAGCCAAGTGGTGGCAAAAATGCCCCCCGTCCATGCCGCAGACTTCAAATGGGAACGGTTGGGGTGCTGGTTTTGGGCTAAGCGCGCCAAGCTCGTAGCCAACATGGTCAGGCTCAAGACCTGCAGCCAACCTTGCGCCTGGCCACTGCCAGGCAGGGCAATGGCCGCCGCTTGCGCCGCACCGGCCATTGCGGGCCACACGAGCGGCAGGCCGTGCGCTCGTGGTAAGCCCCAATTCATGCCTTGGGCTCTGAATCGGTCAGGGAAACGGGCGATACCTTGAACCAGCGCACCGCACCAGCACGGGTGTGCAACACCACAAACTGCAAGCCCGCCAACACATACTTTTCGCCACGACGCGGTACATGCCCCATTTCGTGGGCAATCAGTCCCCCAATGGTGTCAAAGTCCGGGCCCTGCGCATCTTCACGGGCCTCTTGCACATCCACGCCAAAGGCCTCACTGACGCGGTCCAACGACGTGTCGCCGCTGACGCGGAAGCTGCGATCGGGCAAGCCAAAAATGTCCCCTTCATCGTCGGCGATATCGAACTCGTCTTCGATCTCACCCACAATTTGCTCTAGCACATCTTCAATGGTGATGAGTCCTGCCGTGCGGCCAAACTCGTCAATGACAATGGCCAAGTGGTTGCGGTTGTCGCGAAACTGCCGCAGCAAGTCGTTGAGGCCTTTGCTCTCGGGCACAAAAACCGCTGGGCGCAACAGCGCTCGGATGTTCAATTCGGGGGCACGCTGCAGCTTGAGCAAGTCTTTGGCGAGCAAGATGCCAATGATGTTTTCTTTTTCACCCTCAAAGACCGGAAAGCGTGAATGCGCGGTCTCAATGACTTGGTGCAAAAACTGCTCAAAAGGGGCCTCGATGTCCAGCAAGTCCATGCGAGGGGCAGCCACCATCACATCGCCAGCCGTCATGTCGGCCATGCGGATCACGCCTTCAAGCATCAGGCGGCTCTCGGCATTGATGATGTGGTTGTCCTCGGCCTCGGCCAAGGTTTCGATCAACTCGTCAGCCGAGTCTGGGCCAGGATGGATGAATTCAGCGAGTTTTTGCAGAAAACTGCGCTTGTCTTCGCGCTCCGGGTGGCGCGCAGGATAGGGGTCGGACACAGTCAAAGAGTGCAGGACATGCTGTTATGGAGAAGACTCTAGGATAGCGGATTCACATGACACTTGGCCACATCACGGTTTGTGCGACGTGTGGCGAGCATCGCGCACGCCTTGGCGAATTTCCTGCACCGTGGCCAGCCACTCGCGAAATTGCTGCGCCTGGCTTTTCAGTTGGTAATCAAGTTCGGCCATCTGCTCTTGCATCAGACTGCTCAACTGGCTGTCCAGATTCGCCCGAGGCAACGTCAAATAGGCCTCGCTTTCGCTGCCATCGCGCTGGACTTTGGCACCCGCATGGCGCGCGATTTTGAGCATGGCCACGTTTTCGCTCAGCGCGTGAATGAACACCATGCTCACGCCTTGGTTGCGCGCGTGCATCACGGCGTGGTTAAACAAACGCCCACCCAAGCCCCGCCCTCTTTGGTGCGAAGACACGGACACACCAAATTCCGCGCAAGTGGCCAACTGGGGATCGACCGAAAACGCCAGATGCGCCATCGCCACCAAAACCAAGCGGCGATTGAACACGCCAAAGATTTCATCACGCCCAAAATTCAAGCCCGTCACGTAGCGCTCAATCTGCTCATCGGTGGCAGGATAGCCAAATCGTAAATACCGGTCTTGCGGCTCCAAAGAGAGCAAATGTTTCAAGATGCGCGGTTTGTGCCGAGGAGACAAAGACCGAATGGGAATCCATCCTCCGCCACGCTTTTGCGTTGCCGCACCCGCCACGTCTGCTGCGTCGACGCCCAACACCCACCGTCGCCAAAATTGACGCCAGAATCCAGGACGGGAGCTTGAAGGGTTTGTCATTTTTTATCGGGGTTTTCCCTTATTTTGCACCGAATGACTGGTGTCTGTCTGTGTGGTCGATTTGTCGCATGAGAGACCTTATGGGGCCGCGCATGGGGAATTGCCCGATCACACTTTGACGTACAGAGGGTGACAATGACTCGATTGAGGAGAAAAATGATGGAACGTATTTGGCTGAAGAATTACCCCGCTGGCGTCCCGCACGACATTGACCCAGACCAATACAACAGCCTGACCGACTTGCTGGAGACCGCTTTCCGTCAACACGGCAGCAACCCTTTTTCGGTCTGTATGGACCGCTGGATGAGCTACAAAGAGCTGGACGAATTGTCGAAGGCCTTGGGTGCCTGGCTGCAAAGCAAAGGTCTGGTGCCCGGTGCCCGCGTGGCCATCATGCTGCCCAACGTGCCTCAATTCGCCGTGACGATGGCGGCGATCTTGCGCGCGGGCTACACCTGCGTGAACGTGAACCCGCTTTACACTGCACGCGAACTGGCGCACCAACTCAAAGACTCAGGTGCTTCGGCCATCGTTATCCTTGAAAATTTTGCAGCCACCTTGCAAGAGGTGATCGACCCATCCAGCATTCAGCACGTGGTAGTCGCCTCCATTGGAGACCTGCTGGGCCCTTGGTATGGCCGCTGGATGACGTTTGCGGTTCGCCATCTGGCCAAAATGGTGCCCGAATACGAGTTGCCTTTAGGCGGTGGACGCACGGTCACGCCTTTCAAAAAAGCCATTGCCCAAGGCCGACATCTGAATCTCAAGCCTGTGCCGCAGACTTTGGACGACATCGCTTTCTTACAGTACACCGGTGGCACCACAGGTCTGTCCAAAGGTGCCGTTCTGACCCACCGCAACATCGTGGCGGCCATCTTGCAAGCCGAGGGCTGGTTCAGCCCGGCACTGGCCAGCATTGGTGACCTGCGCAAAGTCAACAGCATCGCCGCTTTGCCCCTATACCACATCTTCGCTTTAACACTGTGTTTGCTGGCCATCCGTCAAGGCTCACACCTCACACTGGTGCCCAACCCGCGTGACTTTGGCAAGTTCATTGAGGTGCTCAAGCAGCGCCCCTTCCACATGCTGCCGGGTGTGAACACCCTGTTCAATGCCTTGATGCAGCACCCCATGTTCAAGACCATCGACTTTTCCTCACTGCGCTTGACGCAAGCGGGCGGTATGGCCGCATCCGAAGGGACCGCCAAGCACTGGCAAGCAGCCACAGGCAGCGCCATGATCGAAGGCTGGGGCATGAGCGAGACCTGCGCCATTGGCACCAACAACCCTGTGACACAAACCCACTTCAGCGGCAACATTGGCTTGCCACTGCCCAGCATCGACATTGCCATCAAGGACGATGATGGCCAAAGCCTGCCTGTTGGCAGCTCGGGCGAAATTTGCATCCGCGGCCCGAACGTGATGACGGGTTATTACAAGCAGCCCGAAGAAAATGCCAAAACCTTCACGACCGATGGTTTTATGCGCACAGGCGACGTCGGGATCATGGACCAAGAAGGTTTCACACGCATCGTTGATCGCAAAAAGGACATGATCATCGTGAGCGGTTTCAACGTCTTCCCCAGCGAACTGGAAAACGTCATCTCGACTTGTCCAGGCGTGGTGGAGTGTGCGGTTGTCGGGATTGCCGACACTATGCAAGGCGAAACCATCAAAGTCTTTGTGGTGCGCAACGACCCCCTGCTGACCGAAGAGGCGGTCTCTCGCTTTTGCCAGGAAAAGCTCACCGGCTACAAGCGTCCGAAATACATTGAATTCCGCGATGAATTGCCCAAGTCCAACGTGGGCAAAATCCTGCGCCGGGAACTGCGCAGCAACAAATAATGGCCCACAGCCCGTCTGCATGAGCGCTTCAGTGACATTGCCTGCGGGTGTGACCGTCTTTGAACGGGGTTGGCTGTCTGCCAACAACGTTTTGCTGTGCGATGACCAGCGTGCCATTTTGGTCGACAGTGGCTACGTGGCCCATCAAGCTCAAACCTTGGCCTTGGTATCGCAAGCCCTGCAAGGACGCCCACTCAACGAGTTGGTCAATACCCACTTGCACAGTGACCACTGCGGTGGCAACCAAGCGCTGCAAGTGCATTACCCTGAGGTCAAAACCTGGATTCCTCCAGGTTTAGCCAACGCTATTCAAGGCTGGCACGAAGACCGCTTGAGTTACAGGCCCACCGGGCAAAACTGCCCTCCTTTCAGCTTCACCGGTCTGCTCCAACCCGGCAGCAGCCACTGCTGGGCCAACACCGAATGGGAAATCCACGCTGCACCCGGGCACGACCCCCATTCGGTCATTTTGTTTGCGCCGGAACACCGCTTGCTGATGTCGGCCGATGCTCTCTGGCAAAACGGTTTTGGTGTGGTCTTCCCTGAACTGCAAGGCATCGCTGCTTTCGATGAAGTGAGCAAAACCCTTGACCTGATCGAACAGCTCAACCCAGCCACCATCATTCCAGGGCACGGGGCAGTCTTCACCGAAGTGGCCGCGGCCTTGGCCCTGGCCCGCAGCAAATTGGCAGGCTTTGCCCAGAACCCTGAAAGACACGCCCGCTATGGTGCCAAGGTCTTGCTCAAGTTCAAACTGCTCGAATGGGGGCAGATCTCCAAACGCCAATTCAATGCTTGGGCCCTGAGCGTGCCTTACATGAATGAACTGCACCAACGCTTTGGACAGGGCCACGATCTGGCCACTTGGCTGGACATGATGCTGGCCGAATTGGCTCGCAGCGGTGCGGTGCAAGTAGAGAACGGCATCCTTTATGACGCATGAGCTGGCTCACATAAAACCTCTCGAAATATAAATAATCATCCATATTTAATTTGGAAATATAATCAAGCCATTGTTGCCGCACCAAGCAAGTGTCGCCGCCTATTTTGGAGGCATTGCCTCGGCACACTCGAACTCCTCGTCTGAATAACCTCAGCCTCTCAAGACAAGCGCGCGCTTTGTCATGGCTTGCAAAGGCTGCACAAAAGGCCCCTTCACCCCATAAATGTGTACTGCCGCAAGGCGTGACGCTGTTCCCGGCGGAATCCTTCAGGAAACCACCATTCCCTGCGTGCTGGCTTGCATAGTCAAAGCAGCTCGCCACCTCTGTGAAAGGCTCAACAATGAGCAGCAAAATTTACGTGGGCAATTTGCCTTACACCATTGACGACGCCAGCTTGCGTCAAAACTTTTCTGAATTTGGCGGCGTCCTGTCGGCCAAGGTCATGATGGACCGCGACACAGGTCGCTCCAAAGGCTTCGCATTTGTGGAAATGTCCAGCGCAGAAGAAGCCCAAGCCGCCATCACCGGTCTGAACGGCATGTCGGTCAGCGGTCGTTCAATCGTGGTGAACATCTCCAAGCCCAAAGAACCCACCACGGGCTACGGCAGCGGCTACCGCGACACCCGCAACTGATCTCTTTCAGTTTGCCCATAAAAAAGCCGCTTCACAGCGGCTTTTTTGGGTGAATTGGTCAAAGCCATCAGCCCGGCGTATGGAACTGTAGCGCCGCCAAACTGGCGTACATACCGCCTTTGGCTTGCAGCTCGGCGTGTGTTCCCTGCTCCATCAGGCGGCCGCGCTCCAGCACCCAGATCACATCGGCGCGCTGCACCGTGGCCAAACGGTGTGCAATCACCAAGGTGGTACGGCCTATCATGGCTTTGTCCAATGCGGCTTGCACCATCTTTTCGCTTTGCGCGTCGAGCGCGCTGGTGGCTTCGTCCAACAACAAAAGCGGCGGGTTCTTCAAAATCGCACGCGCAATCGCGATGCGTTGGCGTTGCCCCCCTGACAAACGGACACCCCTGTCGCCGAGATACGTGTCAAAACCCTCGGGCAGTTCGCGGATGAATTCTTGTGCATAGGCGGCTTCAGCGGCAGCATGCACGTCATCCACGCTGGCCTCTGGGCGACCATAGCGGATGTTGTCCATGACTGTGCCAGAAAAAATCACAGGCTCCTGCGGCACGATGGCCATGCGGTCGCGCAGATCGTGCAGGTCCATCTGGTCAATCGGAATGCCATCCAGCACAATGCGACCCGACTGCGGATCGTGAAATCGCATCAGCAAATCGAACAGCGTGGTTTTGCCTGCCCCGCTCGGGCCCACCACGGCCACCGTCTGCCCCGGGTGGATTTGCCCACTCAACTGGTCCAACGCCCAAGTATCTGGGCGCGAAGGATAGTGAAACTGAACCGCATCGATCTGCAATGACGAGCCACCATGTGGCCAAGCCGCCTTTTGGGGCTGCGCTGCGATTTTCAAATTGGACTCGGTGTGCAGCAACTCCATCAAGCGCTCGGTAGCACCTGCTGCGCGCAGCATGTCGCCATACACCTCGCCCAGCACCGCAAAGGCGCTGGCCAGCAAGATGACATAAAACACGGTCTCACCCAATTGACCCGCGGTACTCGTGCCCGCACGCACGGCCAGCGTGCCCATGCACAAGCCCCACAACAGCACAGCGCTGGAGGCCATGATGATGAAGCCGACCAATACCGCACGTGCGCGAATGCGCCCCAGTGCTGTGCCCAAGGCACGCGCCGTCGAATCTATGAAGCGCCGCGTCTCGCGGCCTTCGGCGGTATAGCTTTGCACCACGCTGATGGCGTTGAGCACTTCGGAGGCGATGGCGCTGGAGTCGGCCACCCGGTCTTGGCTGGCGCGTGACAAGCGACGCACCCGGCGGCCCAAGTACACACTGGGGAAAACCACCGCCACCAGCACAGCCACCACCTGCAGCATGAGGATCGGGTTGGTCCACACCAGCATCAACAAGGCACCTGCACCCATGACCAAATTGCGCAGTCCCATCGAAAAAGAAGAGCCCACCACTGTTTGCACCAAGGTGGTGTCATTGGTCAGGCGCGAAAGCACTTCGCCCGACTGCGTGGTTTCAAAAAATGCAGGACTCTGTTTGAGCACATGGCCATACACCGCGTTGCGCAGATCGCCCGTGATCCGCTCACCCAACCAACTCACCGTGTAATAACGCCCTGAGGAAAACACCGCCAAAGCCGCTGCCACACCAAACAATTGCAAAAAATTGCCCGACAACTGTTCAATCGAAGCACCCGTTGACAAACCTTGGTCAATCAACTGGCGCAATACCCAAGGAAAGGCCAAGGTAGTGCCTGCAGCCAGCAGCAAAAACAAGCCCGCCAAAACCAGCGCACAACGATAAGGCTTCAAGAAAGGCACAAGCCCTGTCAGCGATTGAGGAGTTGCAGTCATGTGGGGAGACGAATAGGGAAGACCAGGAGTCTACAGAGCATAACGCCTGCCTCTGGCACTGTCTGCGATAGAACGAACAACAACCGGATGGCGCTCGAGCGTGCACAGCGTTGTCCCGGCGCCATCAAAGGGCAGAAGCAAACTTCAACTTCAACTTCAATTTGTAGTAAATGGCGCTGCTAATGCTGTGCTCTCGGCTCAGCGTGCTGACTGGCACGCCTGATTCGCCTTGTTTCAAGCCGTGTGGATCTTGTTTAAACAGGATTGCTTCCTGATCCCCTGTGTAGCCACCAAAACGGTTTTTCGAGTTCACAGTGGCACATGCCAATCCCTGATGCACGGTAATCGGGCCAAATTTTGCAGAGTCTGGGTCAATCAGATGGTGTCGTACTGCATCGGTGATTGCTTTTTTCTCAGCTTGTTCAAAGCGCGCATGCGCAGCTTTTTCAGACTCGCCACATGCGACTAGGGCAATGATCAATGGGACAAGAAGTAGAGCTTCTGGCTTCATATTGTTTATCCTCCGTGTGAAATGTTAAATCATTTTGCAGCATATATGCTGCAATTTGGGGTGTGCAAAAGCGGATGCTTGCTCAGTAAATTAAGCAAGCAAAGTGGAACCAGATAAAGCCTTCGGACTGGCCTTACGCAGTCTTCGAACAAAACGCAAGTGGAGTCAAACTGACTTGGCGCTTCGAGCAGATGCGGATCGCAACTACATTTCTCTCATTGAGCTCGGAAAAAACAGTCCAAGCGTTCGAATGGTGCTTAAGCTCTGTGAAGCTCTAGATGCAACACCATCGGACCTTTTTAAAGATGTCGAAAGTAGGATGGGACTTCACTCAAGAAAATAGCAACAAGAAAAAATAACCAGCCAAGTTCCGTCATTAATCGACTTTTAGATGAACGCTACAGGGCGTTGATGCTTAGTCAAGGACAAGGCTAACCACGGAAATGGTTAAGCGCTATTGGCCGACACATATTGCGAGGACTATAAAGGGGCAGGTTGCTATTAGTGTTTGAAGTAAATGTGATCTGTGGCTGCGTAAGAGGGGCAACAGAGATACGTGAAATTTGAATGAGTAGCTTAGGTTAAGAAAGATTTGATACGGTTACAACCAGCTCACGCAGCAAGGTGCATTGGTTGCACTGCATCTGGTATCTGAAGGTTGTCAGAAAAGAACATCACTTCTGCGCCTTTGTATCGCTCTTGAGCGCTATAACTTAATCCATACACAATGCTGCGAAATGCGCTGTACATCCCTTTGATTTCAGGCGCATTGTCATATGAAACCAGCCAGTTTTTATTCTTGATTTTTCCAACACGCTTGGCGATCTTAATATGATCATCGTGTTGATAGTGATGAAGGTAAAGATCGCACCCCTTCACATAGTAAGGTGGATCTAAATATATTAAGCTTTGCTGCGGAAGTAGCGGTGTGACTGTGTCCAAAAACTCCAGCGCATCTTTCTGATGAAATTCAATCCGACTACGAACACGTGCAATCGTTTGAATCCGACGAATTAAATCAGGCCCATTGAACCTTGCATCCATTTTCCATTTTCCATTTTGTTCTTTCCCACCAATAACTCCTGCTGATAGGATTCCCGAACGATTAGTTCTATTCAAGAAAAAGGTTGCAAATCCAAGTGTCAAATCATCGTGCTCCGCTGGCGTACGTTGCACCTCTTTTTGATTACGCCACTCCTGCATAGTCAAATTAGCGCCATCGATCTTGGCACATAACGCATCGGTGTTGTCCAATACTGAACGCCAAAATGCGGCCACCCCGGGACTGATGTCATTGATATAGACTTTTCTAACGTATTCCTGCAACAGAAGTTCCATTGCAACAGCCGCACCACCTGCATACGGTTCAACGTAGACCCCATCAACGAGGTTATTCGTTTCCAGGATTCGTTTGACGTAGGGAACTAGCTTACCTTTTCCGCCTGGATAACGTAAAGGAGTATAGAAGGTGGACGGTCGAGGCTCTGTCTTCATAAGTATTTAAGCCCAAATTTTCGTGAAAGCCACTTGTACTTCGGCCCAGCCGTTTCTTAGCTCAGATGCTGTAGGCAATGCATACCGACTATGAATTACACCATGCAATCGGTCTACGCTTAATACAGCATTCGAATTGCTAGCTAACGCACGGAATGCTTGTAAATCACGCTTATTTGTCCCAGCATTTTGAAGTCCAGTTGCAACATGTTCCACTTTCTGTTTCAGGGGAAGATCTACTTTGTAACTCGCAAGTTTATTCTCCGATGCGTAATGATCTAGTGATAATTCAAGGAAAACACGAAAAGCTGCGGCGACAGCCACCGGGTAGGTTTCAAGAGGTAATTTACGCAACTCGCGACACATCTGTTGCAACTTTTGATCAGCGATGTTCAGAGCACATTGACTTTGCGGTGGTATCAGTGTTTTGCGATCGAGTAAAGAGCGCGTTTTTGCGGAACTGGAAGTGACGGCATGGCTCTTTACTTGTGCCTGAGCGGCAAGCCGATCTAAAGGCTGAGCGAGTCCGGTTCGTTTCCCTAAATCGGGCAAGGCAGCACCCAGTGAATTCACATAATTGATTCGATCTTCTTTACTCTTAATAGCGCTAACACTAATCTTTTTTGTAGCAAGATCAGAAACAATTTTTCTCAAAGGCCTCAATAGTTCAGCTTGGGGTAGATCACTCAATAGATCTCCGCCCTCTGTAGTTAGTCCAAGACGCTCGCGAACTTCTGGAGAACCGAGAAGTCGATCTAAGTTAGTAATTGGGAATCGTTCCAGTGACGCCAACTCCTCAGCAGACAGTTTACTAGCAGCCTTAATAAACGCTAGAACTTTCAAAGAAGCGTTTTGTCCACGATATCTGGCCGTTGCAATACCGTCCCAACCAACAACACCGCGCCCATCATTTTCACCAGTATGTATGGCTTCAATCCAATGCCTCGCCTCTGCTTCATTTTTACAAACAAACACATCTAAAGGTTGAATTGAAGAAGGATCAAACTCTTTAGCTAGTTTTCGTAATTTTTGAGCAGTTAAATCTCCGACACCTTTCATACCTTCAAGCACGGATGGATTCACAAGGACACGCAGCGCGGCCAAGCGACGATTACCATCCATAACAACATAGCCAGTACTGCCCCTTCCTGGCGCGCGCATGACCAACATTCTGTGGGCAGGACTCATGCCTTCAGTCACGATATCTTCAGCAAGATTGACAAGCTTTACGCCCTGCGATACAACAATCTTTTCCAATGCCTCACGTTCGCTGGATAACCCTGCAAATCTTGGATTTTTCAAGTCCAAATGAAGCTCGTCTAGATTTAGCTCTTGATTTCCCATGCTCACTCCAAAGGTCCACGGTTGAATTTACATCAAATGTATTCGAATAATATACCAATGGCCTACTGTCAGTGAGCACACAAAGTTACCCATGTAGCATGCGCTGAACCGTAACGAAGTGCTGAATCAACAGCCGAGCTGTGTCCTTCAAACTCAAGAAAAAGAAAAACCCCGCAGCCTCTTGCGAAACTACGGGGTGTATCTGGTGGCCTGGACGGGGATCGAACCTGTGACACGCGGATTTTCAATCCGCTGCTCTACCAACTGAGCTACCGGGCCGGAACCAAAATTATAGCAGAGGAAAATAGGTGTTCGGGCTAAATGCGACCATTCATCAGCCTGGGCGCTTGCTACGAGACAAGTCTACCCCCAGCTGTTTGAGTTTTCGGTACAAATGGGTTCTTTCAAGACCCGTCTTCTCCGCCACTTTCGTCATGGAGCCCGCTTCGTGAGCCAAGTGAAATTCGAAGTAAGCCTTTTCAAAGGCATCGCGGGCTTCTCGCAAAGGGCGGTCCAAATCAAAACTTTGCTGAACTTGAAGCACCGCATCAGCGATAGCGCTATCGCCCAAAGGCACAGGCATCACGTTGGCCGTTTGCGTCGCCATCAAAGAAGTCACCGCCTGTTTGACTTGTTCTCTGGCCAAACCCTGCTCGACAGCATTGAGCAATTTTTGCAAGGTGATGGGTTTTTCCAAGAAGGCTTGGGCACCAATCTTCACGGCCTCCACAGCGGTGTCGATGGTCGCATGTCCGCTCATCATGATGACAGGCATGTTGAGTAAGCCTGTAGCTGCCCACTCTTTCAAAAGGCTCACACCATCGGTGTCAGGCATCCAGATATCGAGCAACACCAAATCGGGGCGCATGCGCAAACGGGCCTCGCGCGCCTTGGCGGCATTTTCGGCAAGCTCGACTTGATGACCTTCATCGAACAAAATTTCAGAGAGCAAATCACGGATTCCTTGCTCATCGTCAACGACCAAAATATTTGCCATATTGTCTGCGTGTCTCTGTTCAATAAGCGGGCGGATTCAATTTACCCTTGGGTGTTTCCAGTGCGAATGATAGCGAGACTTGTGCGCCTTGGACTTCATCACCTTGCACCACGTTGCTCAGCTCAATTTTGGCCCCATGTTCATCGGCAATTTTCTTCACCACAGCCAAGCCCAAACCTGTTCCTTTGGCCTTGGTTGTGACATAGGGCTCAAAGGCACGCTTGAGGATATTCGACTCAAATCCAGGCCCCGTATCGGTCACCACCAAACGAACCCTGCTGCGTGCTGCATGCCACTCGGTGCGCAGGTTCACTCGCGCGTTTGGGTTCAACTCGCCTTTTGATTCACAGGCATCTTGTGCGTTCTGAAGCAAGTTATGAATGACCTGCCGCAGTTGCTGCTCATCGCCCAATATGGTCGGGCATGCGGGATCCAGCTCAGTGATGACCATCGCACGATGGATCTGATCTGAGGGCTCATTCGCATACAACACCATGACGTCTGAAATCAAGGCATTGAGTTGAACCGATTTCAAATCAGCCGATGGCAACCGCGCATAGTCTCGGAATTCGTTGACCAAACGCTTCATGGCGTCGACCTGATCCACGATGGTCTTGACCGACTTTGCAAGCACGGCATCGTCTTGCGCCTCCAGCTTGCCTGTCAATTTCCTCTGCAACCTTTCGGCAGACAGTTGAATGGGGGTCAGCGGGTTTTTGATTTCATGCGCCAGACGTCTGGCCACCTCACCCCAAGCCTGCGCACGCTCAGCCGACACGATTTCTGAAATATCATCAAAAACCAGCAGCCGCATGCCATCAGGCAAAAGGGCGCCACGGGCCAACAAGGTCACGGCGGTTTCGGACAAACCTTGCCCTGTGGCATGGATTTCAAAAGATTTTTGCCAGTGGTCCAGCTCATGACTTACACGGTCAGTGCGCAGCATGGCAAATTGGTCAACGACACCTTGCGCAAACCCTTCGAGTGCTGGCAGGCCGAGCAAAGACAAGCCCTGATGCGCTGCCACAGGCACACGCAAGATGCGCGTCGCACCCGGATTGGCCGACTGGATAACGCCTTGCGCATCGAACACCATGACGCCAGCGGTCAAATTGTCCAAGATGGTTTGCAAATTGCCACGGGCCGTTTCCAACTGAACCAGACTGCGCTGCACATTCGATCGGGCATCCGACAACTGTTGCGTCATGTCGGCGAATGAACGCGTCAGCCCACCCAGTTCATCGTTGCCTTGCAACGCCAGCTTGGGCGTCAAATCGCCTGCCGCAACTTGTCGCATACCGTGCGCCAGCAACAGCAAAGGCCTGGCCAACTGATTGCCTAACACCACCGCCAGCAAGATCGCACCGAGAACGGCCAAAAACAAACTGAGGGTCAGCGTGCCGATGTACATCCGCCTGAGTCCTTCGCGCGCCAAGGCTCGCTCTTGGTATTCACGGTACGCGGACTGCACCTCTAGTGCGTTGTTGACGAGGGTCGGTGGCAATTCTTGTGTCACTTGCAACAATCGGCGGTCTTCATCAAAAGCAAGACCCGATTGTGGCAACAAGACCAACGCCTTGATCCGCCCCTTTTCACTTCCGGGGATGGCGTCATCAAACCCTTCCACCCATTCGGTTTTTCCTTTTTGCCGAGCCTCTTTGATTTGTTGACTCGGAGGGCGCTCAGGTCTGATTTGGAAACGCGATTGCCCTGCACTTGCGATCATGCGGCCACTGGTCGTCCACAACACCACATCACTGACGCCCAGTTGCTCGCGTATTTTTTCCAAAGTCACGCCAGCGCTCACATCGGCCACATCGCTCAATTGAGTTGCAGCAACACGTGATTGTTTGGCCAGATCCGTGCTGAGCGTGTCCAATGTGGCGCGCCCCAAATTCAAACCAGCCACCAGCGCGGCTTCCACCTTGACGTCAAACCAGCTCTCAATTGAGCGTGAAACGAACTGGTAAGAGACCACATAAATCAACACGCCAGGAATCACCCCCACCAGCGCAAAGATGCCCGCCAACTTCACCAACAAGCGTGAACCAAATTGACCTCGGCGAAGCCGCAGCAACAGCCGAACAGCACCCCAAAAAATCGTGAGCAAGAGCCCCCCCGCCACCACCGCATTGATCAGCGTCAGCCATTCGTAATTTTGGTTGTAACGTTCACGGTTGCCTGTGGCTTGCGTCATCAAGACCAACAAGCCCAAACCAATCACCACCATTGCCAGCGCACCCAAACCCAATAGCCACCGGTTGGTGCGCGATGCTTGCATCACGCGTTTATTTGATCGGAGGGGTGCGCGGACCACGTCAGCGCACCATCTCGCCTGTCAGGCGCAATTGGCGACTGGCCCCAAAAGTCCAATCTGCTTGGTTACCCGCTGCGATTTGAAACGGACGTGGCAGTTGCGAGATATCGAGCCGAAAGCGGTAAACAATGTATTGACGGGCCTCCATGTCCAGATCCGCCATTTCGGCCACTTTCCAGCCTGTTTGGCGTCGAATGACGTTCAAAGCATCGGGCAAAGTCTCAAAGTTTTGTGAAATGCTGCCCGCCAAACCTGCACCAGAAATGGGTTCAGTCGAGACGTTCAAGCGCCAGCGGCGCGTCAGCGGTTGAAAGGCCAAACGGTAATAACGCGTGGTCGTGCCAAGTTTGCGGTCATACCAATACCAACGATCACGCATGATTTCGGCCTCGGCAACAAAGTGAACCGCAAGACCTTTGACCAAGGCATCTTCAACCGCTGCCCCCAGCTCGAGTTTCAGCTGAGCATTCACGATCAAGGCGGCGTCTCGGCGCTCGGCGCGCAGCTCCGTCAGCTCCGCCACCGAGGTTTGGGCCCATGCACATGACGCGACAAGTAGCCAGGCTCCTAGAGCCCAGCGAACCATGCGCCTGAGCTCAGCTGAGGCGCTTTTCCAGCAGTGCGTAATAAAACCCATCATGTTCACCCAATGGATTGTGCTCGACCGGCAGACCACTTGGTGGTTGACCGGGTATCAAATGCCCTGGAGAGGCCTGCAATTGGGCATCGGTGTTGCGCTGAAGAAACGCTTGCACCGTCTGATCCCCTTCCGCCTTGAAAACCGAGCAGGTGCAATACAGCATTCGCCCCCCAGGTTTCAACAGTGGCCACAGCGCTTTGAGCAAAGCCGCTTGAATCTGGGCCAACTGCCCACTGTCCGTCGGTCTGCGCAGCCATCGCACATCCGGATGCCTTCTCACAATGCCCGAAGCCGTGCAAGGGGCATCCAGCAAGATCGCGTCAAAGAGCTGACCATCCCACCATTGTTCTGGCTGCCCGGCGTCTGCTGCTTTCACTTGAGCGCTTTGGCCCAACCGGCGCAAATTTTGATGAACGCGGTCACAGCGGGTTGCGTCCACATCCAAGGCCAGCACTTGGGCGTGAGGGTTAAGCTCCAACAAATGTCCTGTTTTACCTCCGGGTGCTGCGCAAGCATCCAGAATTCTCCATGGAAGCGCAGGATCGAGTCCTTGCATCAGCAAAGGCGCTGCGACCTGCGCGGCTGCATCTTGCACAGAAACGTGGCCTTCGGCAAACCCCGGCAACAAGTGCACCGGCATGGCCTTGCTCAATTGCAAGCCCTGCAAACCAACCTTCAGCGATGGCACACCGATCGCGTCAAGCTGGTGCTGATATTCGGCAACACTCTGATGCTGGCTGTTGACCCGCAAGGTCATCGGCGCAGGCTTTTGGGCCATGTCCAGCAGTTGCGACCAATGGTCTGGGTGGTCCCCCTGCAAACGCTCGACCCACCAACGCGGATGATTCCATTGGGCTTGGATGTTGCCATCCGTCAGCTGTACCAAGTCCTCACGTTCGCGCATGAACCGACGCAGGCAAGCATTGACGAACCCGCTTTGCGCCTGTGTCTGCCTTTGTTTGCGTGCCGCCTCTACAGCTTGGTTGACCAGTGTGTGGACGGGATATGGTGCCTGCGCTTCGTTCCAGCACAAGGCCAATGCCGTGCAGAGCAACGCGTCCACCGCAGGCGGTGGCGCTTTGGAGACCAATTGCTCACGCAGCGCTATCGCGCGGCCCAGTTGCCTCAAGGCAAAAAATGCCAGGGACTGAACTCCTGGACGCAAATCCTGGGGCACGCGCTCCAGCTGCGCGGTGAGTGAACGACCCTGTCTTGTCGCCTGCACAACGGCCGCCGTTGCTTGCAACAAGCGCCATAACGGTGGTGCCTGTCCTAGCGTTGGCTTTCCGGACAAGTTGGGAATAGAGGTCATGGGCAAATTCAAGCGGCGCCCATGGTCAAGTCCATGCGCGTTGCGGGTTTGAGATTCAAGCGTCTGGCCAACCACGAAGCTGGTCGCATGGCCAAAGCGTCGTTGTACGCGGCGACAGCCACATGATAGGGAATGAGCGCTGCTGGCAGTGTTTGACGCATCCGGTTCAATGCGATTTCCAAGTCAGGCTTGACCGCATCATGGGCTGTTTGCAGCATCAAACGGATTTCAGCGAGCACCCTCAGATGTTGCACCATCACTTGCTTTTGACTTTCAGCATCCAATGGCTGCATTCGCACTGCAGACAAAGCTTCAAGCAAATCATCACAAGCCAACTGTAAGGTTTGCAACTCATCTTCGCCCGACTCTGCCATCAAAGACTGGCGCGCCGCAATACCGCCTTGCATACGGACCAACAAACGAAGCCACACCGCGTCGACACTACTCCACTGGCGAACCACCTCTGAGCGCAAGCGCACCAAGCGGTTGTGTGCCCCAACCGCCCAAAACAGGGTGACGGCCAGCAACAAGCCACAAATCAATGCCCACATGGTTTCACCTATTTTTAATGTTCGCCATAAAAACAGCCCCTGACCGCATAACGGTGCAGGGGCTGATCCGTGTTCACCCATTGAAAGGTGAACTCCTCACTTAAGCGGCTTCGCCTGCGTCAGTGACGGCGTCTTCTGTCGACTCACCAGCCAAATCAGCCGCCTCAGCGTCGGCAATGGCGCGGCGCTCTGCGTCGTCCATGGCGTCCTTGACTTTGCGAGCTTGGTGATAAGCCAAGCCGGTACCGGCAGGAATCAGACGACCGACGATCACGTTTTCCTTCAGTCCTCGCAGCTCGTCGCGCTTGCCCATGATGGCCGCTTCGGTCAACACGCGGGTCGTTTCCTGGAAGGAGGCGGCCGAGATAAACGAATCGGTCGACAAGGAGGCCTTCGTGATACCGAGCAACAGGTTGCTGAACGTCGCGGGGATCTTGCCATCACGCTGCAAAGCGTCGTTGGTGTTGAGCATCTCGGAACGCTCCACCTGCTCACCAGAGATGTAGTTGGAGTCGCCGATGTTCTCGACCACCACGCGACGCAGCGTCCCGGTGAACGGGAACGGCGCCTGGAAGTC
>CAYRBW010000024.1:0-19429 GCA_964422575.1 uncultured Limnohabitans sp. | reverse complement strand
AGCGAGAAGTGATGTTGACAATCTGGATCATGCGGTCATAGGTCATACGTGTTGGGCCAATCACACCCAAAGTGCCCACAATATGCCCGTCGACCTCGTAGGGCGAACTGACGACCGAGAGTTCCTGCATGGGAACGATCTGACTTTCACCCCCGATATAAATGCGCACGCCTTCGGCTTGGCTGGACACATCCAGCAAACGCATCAGTTGGGTTTTTTGCTCGAACAGATCAAAGGCCCGGCGCAGATGGCCCATGTCGGTGGAAAAGTCGCTCACCGACAGCAAGTTGCGTTCACCCGCAATCACCACTTCGTTTTGGTCTTCGGCCAGTGCCTCTGTACTGACTTGGACAGCGGCTTGCATGAGCGTGGCGATTTCGCTTTGCAAGCTGACCAGTTCTTGCTGAACCCGGCTGCGCACCTGTTCAATGGCCATGCCTGCATAGTGGCTGTTGAGAAAATTGGAAGTCTCAATCAGCTGGCTTTGCGTGTAATCGGTTTCTGTGAAAAGGATGCGATTTTGCACATCACCTTCTGGCGAGACGATGATGACCAGCAAACGCCGCTCCGACAGGCGCAGAAATTCGATGTGTCGGAACACCGATGCGCGACGCGGTGTCATGACCACGCCCACAAAATGCGACAGGTTGGACAGCAAATTGGCTGCACTGGCAATGACCTTTTGCGGCTGGTCAGGTGTGAGGGCTGGCGTCTCCAAGCCGTCGCGTTGCACCGTCAGCATGGTGTCCACAAACAGCCGATAGCCCCGGCTCGTCGGAATGCGCCCGGCTGAGGTGTGTGGACTGGCAATCAGGCCCAGATCTTCCAGGTCCGACATCACATTGCGGATGGTGGCGGGTGACAGGTCCAGACCCGAGGCTTTGGAGAGCGTGCGTGAGCCCACAGGTTGGCCGTCCGCGATATAGCGTTCTACCAGCGCTTTGAGCAATAACTTGGCACGATCATCTAGCATTTGGTCATTTTAATGATGTAATTTCATTAGCATCATCTATCAAATGCTTGAACGCGAACCTGCTCACATCTGCGTTATACCATACTTCCCAGACAACGCAGCAATTTATCTTTTCGATCATCTCGCCAATATAGTTACTCACTTTACCTGAGGGACAAGATGGCAGAAATTGGTTACGCAAGAGTTTCGACACTAGATCAGTCAACCGATCTGCAACTAGCTCACTTCAATCGTGCAGGCGTTGAAGTTGTACATCAAGAGAAGCAAAGTTCCATCAAGAAAAGACCCATTCTGGAGCACATCCTTGCCAACGTGCTAAAAAAGGGCGACACCCTTGTTGTCTACAAGCTTGACCGACTCGCCAGATCTATGTCTCATTTCGTTCGAATTTTCGAACGCCTTCAATCTATCGGGGTAGGCTTCAGATCTCTGACTGAGCCGATCGACACAGAAACGCCTCAAGGTCGCATGTTTCTGAATTTGCTTGGGGTCTTTGCCGAATTTGAAAGAGAGTTGATTCGGGAACGTTGTTTGGCTGGCCAATTGGCGGCCAAAGCACGGGGCCAGACTTGGGGAATAAAACCTTTGTTCAGCCCCAAAGAAGGAGCTCAGTTAGCAAAAATTTGGCGCGACGGTTGGGCTGAGCAGAAGCAACTCGCGAAAATGTTTGACTGTAGCGAGTCGACAATGCGTGACACGATTCACCGAGCTGAAAAACGAGGACGGTGGGCCAAAAAATCACCAATCTGATCGAGCAGGCGACCAGGTTGTGACCCCGCCCGCCCCCAAAGTATCTTGCAACTTGTTCGTCAACAAAAAACAAGTTGTTTGTGGCGCGTTTTCTGATAATATGCGTTCTGTCGTATTCCGTCTGTGGATTTTAAGGGTCTAAATCCGCAGCGTTTCGAACGCTCAAAATCCTCTGTAACCCGCATGGCTACTGGCTTTGCGGGTTTTTTATTGTCCAAAACAGGCAGCCGTCCACTGGCCGTGTTGTAGCCCCGCTCAGTCGCCCTTCGAGTTGCTGAATATTTGGGCAAAATTCCAGCAAGTCATTGTTTTTATTGAAGTTTTTAAAAAACACCCTGTGAATAATATCTTGTGATTTATTTGGGGGGTCTCGCACAGTTGTTTGTCGCGAGATTCTTGACAAACGCTCAAAGTTCATTCCGTGCACTGGTTGACCCCGGTGTACGGTTTGCTGATCTCCTCAGCGGACCATGTCCTTGAGCCGGGGACTGACCTCCCCGGCTCTTTTTTCCTGCCCCGTCAAGCAGGCAAAGAACCGATGTGTCCCATGGCCCGCTCGCCTGAACAGTTAGTCACCATCGCCAATGCAGAAAAATGCCTGGGCGACTATGTGCCGTTTTCTTCAGAAATCGCCCCGGGCGTGGTCAAGCTCAAGGGGGGCAATGGCTATTTGACAACGTTTGAGATCGAGGGCGTGCCCTTCGAGACCAGCAGCGAAGAGGACATTGATCAGTACAACCTCATGCTGCACCAGTTCCTGACTAGCCTCAGCGGTGGGGCATTTGCCGTTTGGACGCACAAGATCCGCATGCAGGTTCATGAAACACTGCAAGACGAATTCACCAACGAGTTCAGCCAAAAACTCGCCAGTCAGTACAAAGAACGCCTGGCCAAGACAAAGTTGATGCGCACCACCTTGTTCTTGACCGTGGTCTATCGCCCAGGTGAGTTGGCCACCTTCAAGAATTTGCAATTTGGTTCTTTGGATCAAATGGTCGCGCTTGAACGGGAAGGCATCGACGTCCTGAGCGATGTCAGCGCCCGTATCGAGTCCTCGATGCGCAAGTACAAACCCCGGCGCTTGCTGCGCTACACCAAGGATGGCCGCGAATACTCCGAATTCCTGTCGTTCTTGCATCTCCTGACCAACGGGTTTTGGAAAGAGCTGCCCGTCACTAATCGCCGGATCAACGATTACCTGGCCACGACCCGCGTAACCGCGGGCGATAGATCGGGCGTCCTGCAGCTGACCTTGCCCGACCGTGTCCGCTTTGTGAGTGCGTTGGAGATCAAAGAATACCCAGAGCATGTGTCCCCCATGTCGCTGAGCAAAACGCTGTATCTGGACCAACAGTTCATAGAAACCCAGTCTTTTTCTATTTTGGCCAATCGCCCTGCCCTGGAGCGTTTGCGCCGCCAGCGCGGCCAGTTGACCGCCGGTGACGAATCCAGTGCTTCAGAGGTCAACGAGTTCACAGAACTTTTTGATTCCGTCAACAGCGGCCAGGCGATGCTGGGCGAGTACCACTACAGCATCGCCGTGTTCAGCGACACACTGGATGACAAGGGAATCAAAAAAGACCGTTCGGAAGTGGCCGCCGCCTTGGATGCTGGTGGTTTCAAATCGGAAGTTCAAACGGTTTTACCCGAGGCCTCGTGGTTCTTTCAATTGCCCGGCAACTGGAAGTGGCGCACGCGAGAAGCCTGGATCACATCGCACAACTTCGTCAGTCTCGCCCCGCTGCACAACTTCATGGCCGGCAAAAAGTCAGGCAATCCCTGGGGCGAGGCCTTGTGCATTTTTGACAGTCCCAGTGGGCAGCCGTTTTTCTTTAATTTCCACTGCTCACCTGAAGACCACGACAACACCGACGACAAATTGCCCGCCAACGCCTGCTTGTTCGGCAAAACAGGTGTCGGCAAAACGACGCTAGAGATGTACTTGATGGCGCAACTCAACAAGTACGGTTGCCGAGTGTTCCTGCTGGACATGAACCGAAGCGCCGACATCACCGTGCGACGCATGGGGGGGACGTACAAAACCTTCGCCAGGGGCATACCCACAGGCATCAACCCTTTCCAGTGGCCCGATACACCCAGAACACGCGCATTTTGCAGAAGCTTGGCCACGCAGTGCATCACCTCTTCGGGCGCAGCCGAGTTGGAGCCCGATGAACAAAACAGGCTCAGCAACGCCGTTGACGCTGTCTTTAGTGCACGCTTTGAGTTGCGCCGGATTGGCCTTTTATCGCAGCACTTGCCCAATGTGGAGCGCAGCTCACTGCAAGCGAGACTGGCCCGGTGGATTGGCGATGGTGATCTAGCTTGGGTTTTGGACAACCCGAGCGACACCCTCAATTTGGCTGAGGGAGAAATCTGGGGGTTTGATTACACCGATTTCATCAACGATCCGCAGATCTGTCCGGTTTTCACGATGTGTTTGCTGCACTTGTTTGAAGACCTAATCGACGGTCGCCCCATTGCGCTTTTCATGGAGGAATTTTGGGCATTACTCGGCAACCCTGTTTTTGAAGAATTTGTCAGAAACAAGCTCAAGACCATCCGCAAAGAATCCGGTTTTGTGCTCATGACCACTCAGCAACCCGACGATGTGTTGTCCACAGACTTGGCTAAAACGGCTGTTCAACAACACGTCACTGGCATTTATTTGCCCAACCCCAAAGCCAACCATGCGGATTACGTGCTTGGCTTTGGCTTGTCTGAGGCTGAATTTGAGCTGGTGCGCTTGCTGCCTGTCGACTCACGGGCGGCCTTGATCAAGCAAGAGGACAAAAGCGCGATTGTCCGTTTCGACCTGACAGGTATGAACGATGTCATTGCCGTTCTTTCTGGCGACAAAGAAACCGTCGAAATGCTGGACGATATCCGCGCCGAAGTGGGCGACGATCCGATTGTTTGGGAGCCTTTCTTCTTGGAAGCCGTTCGTCAAAAGCGGCAAGGCAGAAAGCGCGGCTCCTTGGCACAAAGCCCCGCGCTGGCCAGTTTCAATGGCGGGGAGGCTTGACCATGGGCATGGCCACTTTTCTTGAAGTGCAGCTGGACACGGCGCTGAAGGCGTATGTCACCACCACCAGCACTGCCATGACGGGCTATGTCGCATCGCTTTCCGTGGGTTTGGCCTCGCTGTATTGGCTTGTTTTTGGGCTGGCCGCCATGCGCGGCGATGTCAACGAGCCCCTGAGCAAGATCAATAAGGATGTGGTCACCATGTTGCTTGTGGCCATGGTGGTGTTCACATTTGGCAACTACCAAACCTTTGTGATTGAGAGTTTGTATGGTCTGGTTGCTGACTTGACACAGCGCATGTCAGGTGGGGCGGCCCAAAGTCCGGGGGCACTGATTGATGCGATTTTTGCGAACTGCGTCACCCCGCCAGGAGACTCCAAGTGCTTTCCCGTGAATACGGTCCTGGCCCATCTGGCCAACAAAAATGCCAATTTTTACGGCATCCCGGACATGAGCTTCTTCGTGGCCAGCATCATCATGGGCATTGCAGAAATCGTGATCGTCGTACTCTGCTTGGTCCCCATTTTGTTGTCCAAAGTGGCCTTGGCCATTTACCTGGCCATCGGGCCTTTTTTCATCATGCTGGCGATGTTTCCACAACTGCGCTCGTACAGCAGCTCTTGGCTCTCGGGGGCATTGGGCAACGCCTTGACGCTGGTGATTGTTGCAGGCATTTGCTCTGTCGTGCCGGTGATCATGAAACAAATCATCACTGAAGCGTTTACGGGGGACCTCGCGGGCATCGAAGTGCTCAACAAGACCTTGGGCGCTTTGGTTGCAGCCCTGGGTTTGGGCTTGACAGCACTCAAAGCCTCACAAATGGGCGCACAACTGGCAGGCGGTGGCGTGGCCATGGACGGCGGCAATTGGCTGGGCTCTTTGGGGAACATGTACACCAACATGAAAGGACGCATTGGCGGCGATGGCAACAAGGACAAGGAGGACAAGCCACCAGATAACTCTGCCCAGCAAAAGTCACCCAAATCCTACGCCGCTGGCCGTGCGGCCGGCAATGTTCTCGCAGCCTTAGCCAAAAAGAGATAACCATGGAACTCAACCGTACACTGACCCGCGCAATTTTTGCCCTAAGTATCACAACGTCGGCCCATTCTCAAGGCATTCCGGTCATTGACGTTGCCGCCATTGTCCAGGCCATCGAGCAAGTTCGCGCTTGGGAGGCCCAGTACCAGCAAATGATGCAAAGCCTGCAACAGCAGCAGCAACTGATTCAGAACACCACCGGCTCTCGCCAGCTGGGGCAAGTTTCCAACGCCATCACCTCCACCGTGCTGCCCCCCGACATTGGCAGGCAATTGGCCAGCACGCAAAACCATGGTGACCTCAACAACGTGGCCTTGCAAAACTTCGCAGCGCTCAGCCGTGCCATGCAAACCCGCTCCAGCCAAATCCAAGACCTGATGAGCCAGATCAACAAAACCCAGGACGCCAAGAGCATCCAGGAGCTCACAGCCCGCATTCAAGCCGAACAAGTCATGGCCGCAAATGAGGGCAAAGAAGCCGAATGGTTGCGCTCCCAGGTGGAAATACAAGGCAGGGCCATTGATTTGGCTCACAAGCAACGCATGAGTTACGGCGGCGCTGGCCCAAACACGACCCCTGCCCGCTGATCCGCCCATCCAACAAAAAGAGCAATTGCCATGTTCGGTCGCAAAAACCCCCAAACTCCCAAACCCATCGTCAAGCCCGAAATCGACGCCTTGAGCTTTGAGGTCGATATTGCCCTGCGCAGCTACAAAAGCGAGCGCCGCGCCTGGATCTTGGTGGTGGTGTTCGCCATCATCGCCATCTTGGCCGTGACGGCTGTTATGTTGATGGTGCCGCTCAAGCAAACCGTCCCCTATTACGTCTATGTGGACAAAGAAACCGGTGCCACGCAAGCTGTGGTGGTCTCCGATCCCAACGCCATTTCCCAAAACGAAGCCGTCGCCCGCTATTGGCTCAGCCGCTATGTCTCTGCGCGTGAGCGGTATGTGTACCGACTCCAACAAGAGGATTACGACTTTGTTCTGGCCACCAGCATGCCTGCCGTGGGTGCGGAGTATTCAGAGCCCTACAAAGGGCAAAACAACCGCGCCGAATTGCTCAAGGAGTCCATCGAAGAGCGGATCAACATCTTGAGTGTGCAGGTCACCCCCGGCACCCGCGGCCGCGGCACCGTGCGCTACCAAAAGATCACCTGGCGTGCAGGGATGCGCGAGCCAGAAAGCGTCAAGACCTATGTGGCTGATATCGCTTTCGACTGGGTCAGCGCCACCGGCTGGGGCACCAAAGATTTGCTGCAAAACCCGATGGGCTTTGCTGTGCTGGCCTACCGCAGCACCCAGGAATTGCAAGCCCAATGACCAAACACCTTCATGTCAGCCCACGCCTGCGCTGGATGGCAGGATCTGTGCTTCATTGGGCCACCTTAGGGGCCACCTTGAATGCTTGTGCCGCCACGCTGCCCACTTTGAGCCCCACAGACCGCCGAATCGGGTTTGTCGACTATGTCGCCCACGACGTGGTCATTGTGCCAACAGCCCTTGGGGTCGTGACACGGATCATCTTGTCTGAAGAAGAAAAAATCGCACGTCCTCCAGACAGCGGATTCCCGTCCTCTTGTGATGACCCTCTTAATGAATGGTGCGTTCGCGCCGAAGTGGGGCAAAACCAGATCACCGTCAAACCACGCAAAGGCGCAACCCAAAACAATTTGGAAATCAGCACAGACAAGCGTGAATACAGTTTCTTGCTGCACGCCATGCCAGGCGCAGAAAAGTCCAAAAGCGTGCTGTACAGGGTGATGTTCCGTTACCCCATGCCCACACCGCCTGTCCCGCATGTGAGCCTGCCAGCGGCCTCCCCGGCTGCCGCATCTGGTGAGGATGAAGGCAAACCCCGCGATCTGGAGGTGACCGCCCCATCTCCTGTTGGCTCCAAACGGCAAGAACTGGCCAAGCCCCTCGTTCGCAACGTCGCCTACTCGGTCAAGGCCCAAGGCGATGCCCAAGGCATTTTGCCCAGCATCATTTTTGACGACGGGCGCTTTACCTACCTGAAGTTTCCAAAAGCACGCGAAGTGCCCGCCGTGTTTGCTCGCGATGCCAGCGGTCAAGAAGTCCGTGTGGCTTTCCATGCTGAACGCCTGTTGTCCGATCCGCATGCGCCTGATGCGGGCGTAGAGAGCGATTACCTGGTGATCCGCCGCGTCGCCCGCGCGTTCTCGTTGCGTCTGGGCTCCTTGGTTGCAGAGATCATCAATGACAAATTTGACCCTGAAGGCGTTGAAACGCACAACGGCACCACCACGCCCACGCTCAAGCGGGAGATGAAGCCGTGAACGCCGTAACGCCAGCATCAACGCCCGTGGATGAACCACACGTCCACCATGACTTGGATCAGGGCACACAGCCGGCCGACATCAATGCGATTGGTCACACTGCCAGTCGCTTTCCGGTCAGCAAGGTGATTTTTATCGCCGTGGTGGCTGCCGTGGTCTTGGGCATGCTGGTCTGGCTGGGCAAGATGTGGCTCGCGTCAGTGTTTACCGTCCCCACTCGCACCCCGCAGCAAGAGCCGTTAACGCCCTCGCAATCGGCTCAAGGCGTCAATCGCTCTCGCCTGCCCGGCTCGAACACTCCCCTGGAAGGCAACTCGTCAACGCCGGGCGGACCAACCGCTTCTGGTCAGTCTCCGGGCAATTCCACTGGCAATTCTTCTGGAAACAGCCCCGCATCACCACCTGTCAAAGCAGACACCCCCTGCCCCACAACGGCACTGGTTGACAAGCGCTCTGGACAAGCTGTGAAGGATGCGCAGGGACAGCCGGTCATGGTTGACTGCAAAGGCGTCATGCTCAGCACCTCACACATCCCCGCCCCGACTCCCCAGCTCGTACCCGGGGCAATGCCCCATGGTCAATCCGCCCCAACGCCACCCGATCGCTATTCGGGGGACACCACGCTGGCCAACAAAAAGCCATCCCTGATGCCCACCGCCGCCCAATCCGTCATGGGGGCATTTCCACCGCCCCCAGTTTCATCGGCAGATCTGGAAGCTCGCCTCAAGCGGTTGATGACCCCTGCCATGCCATCTGGCGGCACCAATACGTCCAACCCTATCTTGGCCAATCCCACGGCCAACGCTTCCGGCAATCCACAAGGGGCGATGGGTGGCTTGCTCAGCCCGACTTCGACGCCCAAAGCGATGGCCATGCGCACCTTTGATCCCAATTTGACGATCCCCAAGGGGGATGCCATCAATTGCGCCATGACCACCCGCGTGGTCACTGAAATCTCGGGCTTCACCAGCTGCATCGTCAGCGAAAACGTCTACAGCGCCAATGGCAAGGTGCTGCTCGTTGAGCGCATGAGCGAAATTCAAGGCGAATACACCGCCGTGGGTCAACCTGGCCAGCGCCGTGTCTACGTTCTGTGGTCTCGCGTGCGCAAGCCCGGCGGCATCACGATCGACATTGCATCGCCATCGACCGACAGCCTGGGCGCTGCGGGCATTGACGGCATTGTGGACAACCGCTGGTTTGAACGGATCGGCAGCGCCTACATGCTGTCGATTTTCAAAGACTTTTTGGCAGCCAGTGCAGCATCCACCGCTGGCGGCACGGCAGGCGCTGCCACTGCAACCGGTTCCGCTTTGTATCAAAACTCCATCAGCACCAGTACCAGTTTGGCAGAAAAAGTGTTGTCGCAGTCCATGAACATCAAGCCGGTGGTCTATGCACACCAAGGTGAGCGCATAGCCATCTATGTCGCTCGCGATTTGGACTTTTCTGGCATCTATCAAGTCACGCCTGTACAGCGCACACCATGAAATCCTCAGCCCCACCCTTTTCTAGCGCAAGCGCCCCACCGGCAGGCAACAGCCTGCCCATCGACGCGGCAGTCACGCAAATGATGGAGCCCATTGAGGAGATTCTGGCGAATTTTCCGGGTGCCACTGAATTTGCCATGGTTCGCCCTGGTGAAGCCTTCATTGAGCAAAATGGCGCTTGGCACCGGCTTGAATTGCCTCAGTTCACTCTGAAACGCTGCCTCGAATTGGCCAACGTGGTGGCCATTTACGCCAACCAAGACATCAGCGAGCGTGCACCTTTGCTTTCGGCCACCTTGCCCGCGGGTCAGCGTATCCAGATCGTGATCCCGCCCGCTGTTGAACGCGGCCAAATCTCCCTGTGCATTCGCATTCCTGGATCATCCGTCAGATCGCTGGAGTCCTACGTCCAGGACAAGGTGTTTGATCGGTACATCTGGACCCAACAGCCGCTGACGGCCAGCATGGCGACACACCCCTGGAGCAAACTGGACCAGCGCCTGGCACAACTGCTGACGGAGCGCGACTTGATGGGTTTTCTGATCGCCGCAGTTCGTGGCAAGAAAAACATCGCCATCGTCGGCGATACGGGCTCCGGCAAAACGACTTTGATGAAAGCTGTTTGTCAGTACATCGCTGAGCACGAACGGATCATCACCATCGAAGACGTTCGGGAGTTGTTCTTGCCCAAACACCCCAACGCCAGCCACTTGCTGTATTCCAAGGGGTCTCAAGGCGTAGCAAAGGTGACGCCCGCTGATCTGATTGGCGCTTGCATGCGCCTCAAACCTGACCGTGTTCTGCTGGCGGAGCTGCGTGGCTCTGAAGCATTTGACTTCCTCAAACTGATGACCGCCGGTCACAGCGGCTCTGTCACCAGTTTCCATGCAGAAAGCTGTGGACTCTCACCTCAGCGCTACGTGTTCATGAGCAAAGAACACCCTGATGCAGCCATGTTCACCGATGCAGCCCTCAAGCAACTGGTGAGCATGACGGTCGACATCATCGTTCACATCACCGCCGAGCGCATGGAAGATGAAACGGGCCAAGTCATCGGGGTGAACCGCTATGTGACCGAAGTCAGCTTCGATCCGACCATGAAATTCAGGGCCTTGGCATGAACAAGATCCATCCTGCTCAACACCTTGTCGCAGCACTTGCTTTGCTGTTGATGGTTGTTGTGTGGCTGTATCTGAGCTCATGGAGCCATGTGCTCTTCACCCATGGTCCGAGTTTTCCGATTGAGCCCGGGCAGGTCTACCAATACTGGCAAGTTTTCTCGGGCGAGCCCAGTTTTACACGGGCAAAGACAGCGTGCGGTTTTGTACTGTTCACATTGTGGGCTGCATCTCTTTTTGAGGTTTACAAAGATCGTCGAGCCCTGCACGGCAATGCCCGCTTTGCCAGCCAGCGGGAAGTCAAAAAAGCGGGTCTTTTTGCCAAGCACGGCATTTTGATTGGGAAGTTTCTTGGCAAATTCTTGGTGCTGGGTGGTCAATATTTTGTGCTTCTGGCTGCGCCCACCCGTGGCGGTAAAGGCGTGAGCATGGTGATCCCCAATTTGCTCAATTGGATGGGCTCCGTCATTTGCATGGACACCAAGCTGGAGAACTTCAACACCACCAGCGCCTACCGCAAACGCATTCTCAAGCAAGAGGTGTTCCTTTTTAATCCATTTGCCTCTGACCGCAAAACCCACTGCTGGAATCCACTGGACGAAGTGCGGCGTGACCCGGTCCTGATGGGGGGCGACGTTCTTCAAATTGCCCAGATCTTCTACCCAGACCGAGCTGGCGACAAAAACCCGTTTTTCACGCAGCAAGCGCAAAACCTGTTTTTTGGCTTGACCCTGTTGTTGCTGGAAACAAAGCACCCTCGCTGCACGATGGCCGAAGTGTTTCGCCAAGGCTCGGGCTACGACAAGCCACTGCGTGAACACCTGCTGGAAATGCTGGATTTGCACAAAAACTTGAGCCGCCAGTGCCGGGACTCATTGAACCGGATGCTCTCCAACCCAGATGAGACCTTTGGCAACATCAAGGCCAGCTTTGATGCGCCACTGCTCATGTTTGCCAACCCCTTGGTGGATGCCGCCACATCGCGCAGTGATTTCAAGCTCTCGGATGTCCGCCGCAAGCGCGTTTCCATCTACTTTGGCATCACCCCCAACCGCCTGGTCCAGGCCGAACGCCTGACTAACCTGTTTTTCACACAAGCCATCGCCCTGAACACCGAGGTCTTGCCGGAAAACGACAAGACCTTGCGCTACGAGTGCTTGCTGGTCAACGACGAGTTCACCGCTTTCGGTCGCATCGCCATTTTGGTCAAAGCAGTCTCATTTGTCGCCGGTTACAACCTGCGCCTTTTGACCATTGTTCAAAGCAAGTCGCAACTTCAAGGTGACGGACTGTATTCGCAGTCTGACGCACGCAACCTCATCGTCAACCATGAGGTCAAGGTGGCATTTGCGCCTGGCGATCACCAAGAGGCCAAAGAGGTCTCCGAAATGTTGGGCACCTACACCACCAAGTCGACCTCCACCTCATCGAGCCGCAGTGCCAGCGTCGTCTCTGTACACACCCCCGGCACCGCAGGAGAAAACACCTCGGATCAGCGCCGAGCACTCATGATGCCCCAAGAGCTCCAGCAAATGGCTTTTGAGCATGAGATCGTCGACAAAAAGGGCATTCGACCCATCCTCGCAGACAAGATTTTGTATTACGCCGACCCGGTCTTTGTCGATCGCCTCAAGCAAGTCTCCCCCAGCTTGCGGGCACTGGGCAGCGCCCTGCCCACCAAGGATCAGCTGGATCAGGCCCGACTCGATGGCGAACTGGCCATCCCTGTGGATGCACTGTTCATTGACCTTGGGGCAGGACAAAACTTGGTCAGCGACAGCGATATCCACAGCGCCAGTGATACCGGCCAAGGCGGTAGCGCCCAGCTCTTGCAACCCAAACCCGTGCAATCACCCATGGACCCTTTGGTGGCCGCTGCCGCACGCAAGCTGGCTCTTGATCTGGCTGACTGGAGCGCGTTTTCGACGGCAGATGAGGTCAAGTCGCATGTGCTCAAGACACTTTTTATGCAGGACTTTATGGGAGAAAAACGCCATGTCTCCATTTGAAGAGAACAGCAAGGGCGAAACGGACGCCTCATGGCGTGCGCAGGTGCATGCATCAGCCACCCAGAAATTGGCACAAGCCTTGGCCGCGCAACAAGCCATTCGCCCAGCTGCCAACGCGCTGGAGTTTCAACGCAACCTGAGCCAAGTCATCGAACGACTGGCACATGAGGAGTTGGCCTTGATCGAAAACATGACTGGCATGGATTTGCTGGAAAAACTGACCGCCGCTCAATCCGGTGAGCCGGTGGAATTTACACCCGCTCAAGCTGAACAACTGGGGGCCTTTAAGGAAGACGCCATCGGCGATGACGATCTGGATGCAAATGGGCAGGAAAGCACTGAGTCATGAGCGATCAGACCAACGTGATTCATGACTCGGGCCAGTTGCCGGGTCCGCTCACGCTTGAGCGGACTAAGCAACTTGTCCACGAATTTTGCAAAATCTACCCTGTAGCCTATGCTATCAAGTTCAAAATCCGCGCAACACAAGAGGAACTGTATGGATCAAACGCAACCCGAGCAAACATTGGCACCGTCTTTGGAGCCTATGTCCCAGCTACAGAAGCCGATAGAAGAGTATCCCCAGTTTATCGAGGACGATGTGATCTCGCCTATTCCGTTCTGGGTGGAGATGAAGATCTCCGCAAGACGCTCCGCCATGAAATCATCGGCCACTACGGACTCAACACCCTTTCCGCAGACGACAAACGTGGCGTCCTAGAGTCCATAGCGCTGTCCAAAGGCCGGGACGGCATTGCACAAAAGTGGGCACAAGCTAGGCGCGACTATGGATCTCAGCCTGATCTATTGATCGCAGAAGAGGTCTTTTGCCTCTATGCAGAAAATCTGGATCATTTGCTGCCAAGCGTTGTCCAGCCGCCAGCAGCGCTGGAGCGCATTAAGAGTTCTGGAGCGCAAGCGCTGGACGCGCAAGACATCAACATCATCGCGGCCCACATAGCCACAGGCCTGCACGAGCGGACCCGTGACCAGGTCATTTTTCCGATTGACCGCCGCGCACAGTTCTCGCGCACCGCATCCGACAAAGCCGACAAAACGCCCTTTCACGCTGTTGTCGCCAGTGAGCTGATCCGCCAAATCGAGGCGGGCACCGCACCATGGCAAAAGCCTTGGAATGCAGACGGCGGCATAGGCGGGATGCCCCTCAATCCGACCACTGGCAAGCGGTACAAGGGCATCAACGCCATTCACCTGCTCGTGCAAGGCCATAGTGACCCACGCTGGCTCACCTACAAACAAGCTGCGAGCTTGGATGCGCAGGTCAGAAAAGGCGAGCGCGGCACATCCATCCAATACTGGAAGTTCGAAGACACCCGCATCAAAACGGATGCCGCTGGAAAGCCAGTCATGGAGCCCGATGACACTCCGGTTCAGGAGCGCTACAAACTGCAAAACCCCCGAGTCTTTTACGCCACGGTTTTTAATGCCGAGCAAATTGACGGCCTGGCTCCACTGGTGACACCTGCACTCACTTGGGACCCAGTCGAACGAGCCGAACAAATCTTGACCAACTCTGGCGCTCGCATTGAGCATGCTGCCACGGACCGGGCCTATTACAGCCCCTCCCGCGACGAAATTCACCTCCCCTTTCAAGCGCAGTTTCCCACTGCCCGCAACTATTACGCTACAGCGCTGCATGAGCTGGGACATTGGACTGGCCACGAGTCTCGACTCAAACGAGATCTCAGCCATCCATTTCGAAGTGAAGGCTATGCACGCGAAGAATTGCGAGCAGAAATCGCCAGCATGATGCTCAGCGCCGAGCTTGGGCTGCCACACGACCCCAATCAGCACGCAGCGTATGTGGCCAGCTGGGTGAGTGTGCTCAAAAAAGACCCTCTGGAAATTTTCAGGGCCGCAGCAGATGCGGAAAAGATCCATGCCTTGGCCATGAGTTTCGCCCCAGAACTCTCCCAAGACGTGCCTTCAGTGCTCGCAGTCATCGGCCCTGCGCCCTCGTTGCCCCCAAGCCCAGCACCCACAACGCAAACGCAAGAAACCAGGCCATCGGCTCAGCAAGAGCGCTCGCTCAACACATGGCCTGTTTCCAATTTATCCCCAGATACCACCAAGGTGATTGCCATGCCACGTCAACCATTGAGCGCAGACGACGTTCGTGATGCGCTGTCCTACATCTCCCCCAATCTGCCTCGAGACGATTGGGCACGCATAGGCATGGCTCTCAAATCCGAGTTCCCCTCGGACGTTGGCCTGGATCTCTTTGACCAATGGAGCGGGACAGGCGAAGGTTATGACCGCAATTCGGTGGTTTCAACTTGGCGCAGCATCCGCGCAGATGGTCCCGTCTCGATCGGTACTTTGCTCAAGCAAGCCAAAGACAACGGCTTCACACCTCGTGCGCCCATCGAATTGATGCAGACACGTCGAAACCCCGATGACCCTCAAGCCGCAGCGCAACGCGCAGCCGATGCCGCTGCCCAAGAACAAATTCGTCTGAATCAACAAGAAACCGCCGCAGTTGAGGCCTTGGCCATGTGGGATCAAGCCACACCAAACGCAACTTCAGCCTATTTGGAACGCAAATCCGTTCAGGCACATGGCACCCGCACCACCGATCAAGGCACGCTTTTGGTGCCCTTGGTCGATCAGGATGGCAAATTGTGGAATGTGCAGCGGGTCTTGCCTCGCAAGATGCAAAACGGCACGGACAAGCTGTATCTCAAGGGTGGTCGCAAAAGCGGGTTGTTCCACGTCATCGGCTCGCTCAATTCCGCACTCGATGCCGGTCAGCCTGTAGTGATTGCCGAAGGCTATGCTACCGCCGCCAGCGCACACGAAGCGACCGGCTGGCCCTGCGTGGTCTCCTTTGACTCAGGTAACCTGATCAAAGTCACGGAACAATTCAGAAAGCGCTTTCCAGACGCTTTGTTGGTTGTTGCCGGTGATGATGATTTGCTCACGCTTGCCAAAAAGGGCATCAACCCAGGGCGAGACAAAGCCACTTTAGCGGCTCAAAAGGGATCGGCTGCGCTTGCGTTCCCCTTGGGATTGAATCCCGATCAATCCGACTTCAATGACCTGGTTGCGAAGTGGGGCACAGAGATTGGTCCCCAGAAAATCCGTGCTAGCTTTGAAGCGTGTTTGCTGGAATATGCGAGCCCAAAACAGGCCCAAAACGCCTCATCCGTTGCCGAAGGTGTCACTCCTCCGGGGCTATTGACTGCCCAACAAGCTCTCGCTGTCAATGCACTCAATGAACTCAAGGCATTGGATTTGCCCTTGTCGCAAGCCGTGTCGATAGAAAATGCGCCAGAAATACGTCTTGAGCCCGTCAGCATGGCCACAGGCATCCCGCCTGTCAACGAGACCAATCCACCGGTGCAAGCGTTGCCCCGCGTTGAAGTTTCCCGAGTGGGTGAATTCAATGAAGAGCAGGCCGCTCAATTTGGTCAACTCAGCAGTGCTGTTAACCCGGCGACCACACCAGAGACAGACAACATCTCCCCTCCTACCCCGCAGACCCCAACGGACACGGGCGCCGCCAAGGCGGCCCCCCTTACCCGCCCTGACCTCAACAACGATTTGAACTTGGAGGCGCTGCAAGCCAAACGCGCACGTGATGCAGGCCAAGTGCGCCAAGAAATGGGACGTTTGGGCACACCGCCCAACCAGGTGGGCTTTAATACAGACGCACCAAATTCAGACCCCAGCATCACCATCAACAGCATCAGCAGTGCTGCGCCCACCCCTGAACCAGGACCGGACACCTACCTGTACCAAGAGTTGAGGGATCTGCGTGAACGACTGGCCAAAGAGTACCAACACGATGGCGCGGGCAAATACTATTTCCGTCAAGGCAAGCTGGATCTGGCTTTTGAAGACACGGGCTCCAAACTCAATACCGCCCACCACGCTCCCGAGGTTGTCGCCTCTATCGCCCAATTGGCTCATGCCAAGGGCTGGCGTGAGATGCATCTGACCGGAACAGTGGAATTTCGCAGAGAAATGTGGCTTCAGGCATCGCTGCTGAACATCAAAGTGATGGGGTATGTCCCCGAAGCCATCGACCAAGTTCGCTTGGCTGAAAGGCGTCAAGTGCAGGCCATGGACATGGCATCCAAAGGGGCTGTCGGCGGCCTGGCCAACAGCGTTGCTCCCTCCGCCATGCCCCAGCCTGAAACCCCAAGCCAAACCAGCTCACCGGTCAACACTGCACCCTCGCCGCAACCCGTCAAATCGACACCGGCACCGTCACTGTTGTCTGCAGCGGCGGCCAAGCAGCTTGATGCACAGCTCCGGGACGTGATGGCTCAAAAGGGAGTCACCGATCCCCAGGCGATGGAAAAAACGCTGGGCAAGCTTTATGACCAGGTGCAGTCTCCCCGTGTTTACCTCGGTCAGTTGATCGAGCACGGTCCGGCACCTTACAAATTTGACCCCAAAGAGCAAAGCAGCTACTTCGTCAAGCTTCAAACCAAGACCGGACTTCAAACCGTGTGGGGCGTGGATTTGCCCAGAGCTCTGGCTGAAATGCTGCCAGATGAACATAACGGGATCGGGCAAGACATCTTGCTGGCCTTTCAGGGAATCAAGAAAGTGCAAGCCTTGGTGCCGCAAAAGGATGCCGCAGGCCTTCCAGCTGGAGAAACATGGGAGACGGTGGATCGCAACACATGGTTTGCACAACCGGTGATGCAAGCCTATGCACAAAGCCTAAAAGAGCTGGCTCAAATGCCGACCCCTAGCATTTCCGACACACAGAAGGCCACAGACGCACCCCCTCCAGTGGCCACAAATGCAAACTCTCAAGCGGGTTTGGTCGTGCCTGCCAAACCAGTCCAAGCGATGAAGCCTGCATTGCCCCCTGCCGAGCGCTTGCGCAATGCTTTGACCCAGTTAGGGGCAGATCCATTGCAATCAGAAATCACCCTGGCTTCCATGCAAAACCTGTTTGACTCCCCCAAGTTTCAAGTGGGCACATTGCTTGAGCATGGCCAGGCACCGTTGAAATTCACGCAAGGCGAGCCACTGAGCTATTACCTGAAGCTGGGCACCGAGCAAGGCCCTGTGCTTTTGTGGTCGGCTGATTTCCCACGCGCGATCAACACCACCCCCGTTCTTCTCGGGCAAACCGTCGTGGCCGCATACAGGGGGATTGATCTCGTGCAGGCTGGCTCCCAGCCAGCAAAAGCCCGCAACGACTGGCTGGTCGCACCCCTTGAGCATCTGCATGAAGACGCACAACAAGGTGTTATCCAGCGCATGGCCAACGCGCAAGTTATGCCGCAAGCGCCTTCTCTTGGTGTCGGTGCCTCACAAGAACAGCAAGCGCTTTACATCCTGCGCGAGGCCATGCGCCAAGCTGGAATCCCCCAGGAGTTTGCTCAAGCAACGCTTAAAGACGCAGAAAACCTGCTGGGAGCTGCGCAGTCTCCCCTGCCCAAATCACACGGCCTGCCCGGCCAAAGCGTGGCCCAGGGTATTTCTGGGCAAACCTCACCGAACGTCCAGCAACGCTCTCCTGCTCCTTCTGTTTCCAAAAAAGTGGGGCCATCCCTATGACATCCATGACATCCACCACCGGCTTGCATTTTGCGGCCAGATTGTTTCGCCCGGCCAAGCACTGTGCTTTGGTACTGCCCTGTTTTTTGTTGATTGCTTGCTCAGGCACAGGCCCCAAGCCAGACGGCGCATCTGGTGAAGTGCGCCAAGCAAACACCCAGCAACAAGCGCTCGAGGAGCTGATCGAAATCACCCGGGCAGGCCAGCCCAAAAGGTTCCGCGCCGAGCGTGCAGGTGACGTGCGCCAAATACTGCAAAACTGGGCAAAGACCTCCGGCATGACGCTCCAATGGAAAAGCGCTCAATCCCTGAGCACTACCGGCGTCATTGACGAGCTGAACATTCATTCAGCGGTCTTGTCCCTGGCGCAGCAGTTTCCAAGCGACCAAGCCGCTGTCATGGTGCTGTTCCCTACACCCCGATTGATGATCGTGAGCGACGTACTGTCCAAAGATCAAAGTACACAAAACTGCCCACAAGTTCCCGCTGGGGCCATCGTGATCGGTCGGTATTGCCTATTGGCAGAGCAATTCTGGTTCGTCGATCCGAGCGACAAGTTTTTAAGTGCAACGCTTGAACGTTGGGCCAGTGCTGCCCAGCTGGATCTGAATTGGACGTCCAAGCTCGACTGGCCCATCACGCTCACCGTGCGCAAGCCCTACAGCGGTGATTTGCTGTCAGCCATTTCGGCTGTGACCAACGATTTAGCTGCTCAAGGTGTGGACTTCAGGTACGCCATCACGAGCCGAACCTTGTCCGTTGACGCATTGCCACGTCCACACACCGCCCCCCAAACACCAGCCCCATCTCAAGCAAAGGAAATCACAAAATGAAAATGAATATTCTCTTTAGCGCAGCGCTTGGCAGTTTTGCGCTTGTTGCTCTGCCCTGTAATGCGCTCGCCAAACAAGACACGCCGATTGTGGGACAGGCCGTGGAACGCACAGCATCTGTGGCTGGCAAAGACAATTCATCTGCCGTCGTTCCGGTGGTAATAGGAACCGAAACGGCTGCAACTGCCGTCACCGCCTCCACTCTTACATCAGGATCTGGATCGGCCCCGGCATCGCCCCACGCCGTTCAAGCCCCCACTCCCGCCATCGAGCGCCTATCCATTCAAGCTGGTCAGCGCCTGAGCGTCGCCTTGGGTACTTGGTTGAAGTCCCAGAGCGTCGAGT
>CAYRBW010000023.1:6621-19480 GCA_964422575.1 uncultured Limnohabitans sp. | reverse complement strand
GAATCAACGGTCTTTCCCATGTTGGTGCGGCTGGCAGGAATTGAACCCACGACCCCTTGGTTCGTAGCCAAGTACTCTATCCAGCTGAGCTACAGCCGCATCATGCGTCAAATTATAGCAAGGTTTTCAGGCCCATTTGAGCCCTCTGGAATTTATTGCCAGGAAACCGCTGACATGTCGTTGGCAAAAATGGGAGAACTCGACCACAGACCTTTGAGACCTTTTCGGTACACCGCAGTATTGGACGCGTTGAACAAGAACACGTTCACCGCATCTTTGGCAATCATGCGCTGCATGTCGCCAAACAGTTGAGTGCGCTCTTTGGCAGTGATGGACGCCGAATGTTTGGCAGCCAAATCTCGGAAGGCCTTGCTGTCATAGCCCCAGTAATACTGCGGGTTGGCATAGGCCATGTAGTCCAGTGGCTCTACGTGGTTGATGACCGTCAGGTCAAAGTTGCCCTTGAAGGTGCCACCCAACCATTGGGCCCACTCCACGTTTTCAATTTTGGCGATGATGCCGACCTTAGCCAACTGTGCAGCAAGAATCTCGCCGCCCTTGCGCGCATAAGGGGGGGGTGGCAAGGTCAAGGTCACATTCAGCGGTGCCTGCACGCCAGCTTCCTTGAGCAATGCTTTGGCCTTTTCGGGGTCATAGGCGTAAGTGCCGCTCAACTCCACATAGCCCGCATCAGTGGGTGCCATGTGGCTGCCAATGGGTTTGGCCAGCCCTTCAAACACGCCATCGATGAACGCTTTTTTATCGACCGCATGCGACAAGGCTCGGCGCACACGCACATCGTCAAAAGGCTTTTTGCGGTTATTGATGGTCATGATGCCTTTTCCCGCCGTGCTGCCCAGTTCGACCACAAAACGCTTGTCTTTCTGGAACTGCTGTAGGCTTTGCGGCGACTGGAAACGAGGCATGCCGTCAATGTCACCCGCGAGCAAGGCTGCCACCTGGGCAGCCGAATCATTGATGAATCGGAAGGTGACTTTCTTCACTTTGATGGCGTTGGCATCGCGAAACCCATCCCACTTGGACAAAGTGACGGCCGTGCCTTTCGCCCAGCTGTCGAGCTTGTAAGGGCCGGTACCGATCGGCTTGGTCGCCGCGTTGGCCGCGCTGTCAGGATGCAGGATGACCGCTGTGTTTTCACCCATACGGAACAGAAAGTTGCCATCCGGGTTGGTCAACACCAGCACCACAGTGTATGCATCGGGCGTCGAGATGTGGGTGATGTTGTTGAACACCGCACCTTTGGCCTTGTTGGTGCTCTTGGGGTCTTTGGCACGCTCAAAACTGAACTTGACTGCCGCAGCATTGAAGTCGGTGCCATCTTGAAACTTCACGCCCTTGCGCAGCTTAAAGATATAAGCCTTGCCATCGGCATCCATTTTCCAGCTCTCGGCCAGCAAGGGACTGATGGAACCGTCGACATTGATTTTGGTCAGACCTTCGAGGATGTTGTAGTGCACCACTTCGCCAATGGCAGCAGCTGGGGCCATGGTCGGGTCCAGACTGGTGGGCTCCAAAATCATGCCCAGTGTCACCGTGTCTTTGCGTGATTGGGCCTGCGCCTGCAAAGGTGCCCAAGCGATGCTGGCAGCCAGAACGGCCACAGGACAAAGGCCCACGGTACGGCGGGTCAACGAAAATGGCTTGCTCATGTTATCTCCTGTTTCAAAAATCATCACAATGCCCAGGCACCGCGACCAACAAAGCACGAGTGTAAGGGTGCTCGGCTTGCTCAAATATCTGCTGCGCAGGGCCCTGCTCGACCACACGGCCTGACTGCAAAACCAGTACATCGTCGCACATCAGCTTGATCACCGCCAAATCATGGCTGACCAGCAAATAACTCAGGCCATGACGGTCTTGCAGATCCATCATCAAATTAAGCACCTGGGCCTGCACCGACACATCAAGTGCACTGACCGGCTCATCGGCCACGATCAAGGCAGGCCGGGTGATCAAGGCCCGCGCAATGGCGATGCGCTGGCGTTGCCCCCCTGAAAATTCGTGCGGGTATTTGTCCAGATCGGCTGTTCTGAGACCCACCTCATTCAAAGCCTGGGCGGCACGATCGCGCCGCTCCGCGCGTCCATCCGCAGGCTTGCGCAAAGTCTGAATAGGCTCGGTCACGATGTCCAACACTTTTTGCCGTGGGTCGAGCGAACCATACGGATCCTGAAAGACCATCTGAAAACCGCTGCGCAATGGCCGCAACTCAGCCGCACTGAGCTGGTGCACATCCACCCCATTGAACAAGACCTGACCCTCGGTGGGTCGATCCAGCGCCATGACCAACCGGGCCAAGGTGGATTTGCCGGAGCCCGACTCACCGACAATGCCCAGGCTCTGGCCAGCTTGCAGGCTAAAGCTCACATCCGACAAGGCCTGCAAGTGGTTTGCAGGCACCCATAGGGCAGAACGCGGCATGACAAAACGCCGCCCCAATTGCTTCACTTGGAGCAGCGGTGCCTGAACGTGCGCATTCATGTCAAGCTCCAACGTGGGCAACTGACTGCATGGGGTTCATACGATGGCATTTGTACGGCAATGCTTTCAGCTTGAGGCGGGCTGTGGTGACATTCGTGTGCCACCAAAGCACAACGGTCCGCAAACGCACAGCCTACAGGGAAATCCATCAACTCAGGGACGCTACCGGGGATGGTGCTCAGGCGCGTGCCACGTGGCAGACCCAATCGCGGGCGCGCCGCAAACAGCCCACGCGTGTAGGGGTGCGCGCGGTGCGCAAACAACTCGGCTGTGGCCGCGCTTTCGACCACAGCGCCACCGTACATCACCATCACGTTGTCCACCTGGTCTTGCATCAAGCCCAGGTCGTGGCTGATCAAGAGCAGGCCCATGCCGTCTTCATTGACCAATTGCTTGATCAGCGCCAACACTTCTTTTTGCACCGTGACATCAAGCGCGGTGGTCGGCTCGTCGGCAATCAACAAGTCGGGGCCACAGGCCAATGCCATCGCGATCATCACGCGCTGACGCTGTCCGCCAGACAACTCATGCGGATAAGCCTCCAAGCGCTCGCGCGCACGGGGCAGCTGCACGCGCTCCAACAACTCAAGTGCACGCGCTTTGGCTTCGGTCACGCCCATTTGCTGGTGCAAGCGCAATGGCTCAGCTATCTGCTTCCAGATGGGGTGCAGCGGGTTGAGTGCCGTCATGGGTTCCTGAAAAACCATGGCCATGCGGGCACCACGCAATCGGCAAAGCTGCGACTCGGGCATGCCCACCAATTGCTGGCCTTGCAGCTGAATCGAACCGCTCACACGGGCCTGCTCAGGCAACAAGCCCATCAAAGCCAATGCGGTGAGCGATTTCCCACTTCCGCTCTCCCCGATCAGGCCCACCGTTTGGCCCCGTTCCATACGCAAAGACACACCGCGCAAGGCTTGCACCCAGCCGCGAGCCGTGGGCAAGCTGACCCATAGGTCGTCCACTTGCAGCAGGGGTGTTGGCTCAGTTCGTTCGGTCATGTCACCTCTGGCGCGCCAATCGCGGGTCGAGCACATCGCGCAGGCCATCCCCCAGCAGGTTCAGCCCCAACACAGCCAAGGCAATCGCTGCACCCGGGTACACCGCGAGCATGGGGGCCTGAAACATCTGCGACTGCGCCTCGTTGAGCATGCGGCCCCAGCTGGGCTGCGGCGGTTGCGTGCCCAGACCCAAATAAGACAAAGCCGCTTCGGCAAGAATAGCGATGGCGAACTGGATGGTGCTCTGCACAATCAACACACTGGCAATGTTTGGCAAAACATGTGCCACGGTGATGGCCAGCGGGCCTTTGCCCGCAGCACGTGCCGCCGCCGTGAAGTCCCGCGCCCAGACCGCGTTGGCCGCACCCCGTGAAATGCGCGCAAACACCGGGATGTTGAAAATGCCAATCGCCACGATGCTCACCACCAAACCCGGTCCATAAATCGCGGTCAGCATGATGGCCGACAGCAAGGCTGGAAAAGCGAAGGTAAAGTCCGAGGCGCGCATGATGACTTCTTCGACCCAGCCGCGCCGCGCCGAAGCCAGCAAGCCCAAAGGCACGCCCACACCCAAGCCAATGCCTACCGCGATGAAGCCCACCAGCAAGGAGTTTTGGCTGCCCACCAGCAGCAAAGAGCCGATGTCGCGCCCTAGGCTGTCGGTGCCCAGCCAGTGCGCTGCGCTGGGCGAGATCAGTTTATTAGGGATGTCAATGTCACCCACCGGGTAAGGCGACCAGAACAAGGACAGCACGGCGCACAGCACCATCAACAGCACCATGGCCCCACCCGCCACAAAACTCGGATGCCGCAAAGCACGGCGCATCCAGTACTGGTTATTGCGCATGGTCCGCCTTCAGTCGTGGATCGATCCACGCATACAGCACGTCGATACAAAAGTTGATGAGGATGACCAAGGCCGCCAGCAGCATGACCACATCGCGCACCACGATCAAATCGCGGTTGGCAATGGCCTGAAAAATCAGCCGCCCAATGCCGGGCAGCACAAACACGTTTTCGATCACGATGGCGCTGGTGATCAAGTTGCCAAACTGCAAGCCCATCACCGTCAGCACCGGAATCATCGCGTTTCGCAGCACATGGCCCCACAGCACCTGGCGGCGGCTTAGGCCCTTGGCCCGCGCGGTGCGCACAAAGTCTTCTCGCAATGTGTCGAGCACGGCCGAGCGGGTCACCCGCGTCAAGATAGCTGTTTGCACCGCTGCCAGCGCCATCGCGGGCAACAGCAAAGCTTTGATACCCTCGCCCACCCCTCCACCATCGTCCTCGGACCAACCCGGAAAGCCCCCTGCGCTCACCCACTCCAGATGCACCGCGAACAGCAAGATCAGCAAGATCGCCAACCAGAAATTGGGCAAAGCCAAGCCTAACTGGCTAAGTGTCATCACGCCCACATCGCCCACCTTGTTTTGCTGCGAAGCGGCGTAAATGCCGAGAGCCAAAGCCAGCGCCACCGTCAGGCCCATGGCCATCAAGGCCAGCGGCAAGGTCACCTGCAAGCGCTCGACCATGAGCTGCGTTGTGGGGGTGTCGTAAGAAATGCTCAGGCCCGTCTGCCCCTGCAACAGGCCACCCAGCCAATTCAGATAGCGGGTGCTGGCGGGTTGGTTGAGGCCCAGCTTGTCTTCCATCGCGGCAATCGATTCTGCAGTGGCGGTCTCACCCAAAATGACCTGGGCCGCATTGCCCGGCAAAAGTTCAAGCACAACGAAGACCACCGCAGAGGTGGCCAACAAAGTCAAGACAAAACTCAGCAACCTTCTCAGGACAAACAGGGGCACGCGCTATCCTCGGGTCAGTAAGCAACGATGAAGAGGGTTTTGAATGGCATCTGAAATGATTGTAAACAGCGCCAGCGGCAGCATTGTCGATGTTCCCGGCCTGCGCGTGGGGCATTTCACAATGACCGACCGCCTGACCGGCTGTTCGGTGGTAATGGCCCCCAATGGCGCGGTGGGCGCGGTGGATGTGCGCGGCGCAGCCCCAGGTACACGCGAGACCGATTTACTGGACCCGGTCAACCTGGTGGACAAAGTGCACGCCGTCTTGCTCAGCGGCGGCAGCGCCTTTGGCCTGGATGCGGCCAGTGGCGTGGTGCGCTGGCTGGAGGAGCATGGCATGGGATTTGACACCGGGTACGGGCGGGTGCCCATCGTGCCAGCGGCTGTGCTGTTTGACCTGCCTGTGGTGCGCGAAGGCGACAACCCGACAGCCCGCCCGACCGCAGTAGCCGGTTATGCCGCTTGCGAAGCGGCGTCGACAGCGCTCCCCGCTGCAGGCAATGTGGGCGCAGGCGCAGGGGCCTGTGTGGGCAAACTGTTTGGCTTGGACCGCTGCATGAAAGGCGGTATTGGCAACGCCAGTGTGCGCGTGGGCCCTTGGGTCGTGGGCGCCTTGGTCGCCTGCAACGCGGTGGGAGATGTGATCGACTCTGCTACGGGGCAAATATTGGCAGGTGCACGCACGGCCGATGGTCAACAACTGCTCGACACCCAACGCGCATTTCTGAACGGTCAACGCGGCAACCGCCCTCTGCCCGGCACAAACACCACCATTGGTGTGGTCGCCACCAACGCCACCCTCACCAAAGCCCAAGCCAAACGCGTGGCCATGAGCGCCCACGACGGTCTGGCCCGCAGCATCCGCCCCGCGCATACCACACTGGATGGCGACACCTTGTTTGCTTTGGCCACGGGCAGCGAAACAAGTCCTGCGGACCTCATGCTGCTAACCATGATGGCTGCAGAAGCCTGTGCGCAGGCTACGGTCGATGCGATACGTCAGGCGCGAAGCATCACGGTCAACGCCGTTCACATTCCGGCCGCCCCTCTCAGGAGATGATGCACTGAAAGGGAAATCGTCTTCAAGCTCAGGAAGTGTCAATGGAGTGATGAAGCTCAACCCGTTGTCTGCGTTGACACTTGGTTGACAGTTGACAAAAAAAGCGGGCTTGCAATTTCTCGCAAACCCGCATGGATAGTGGTAGGGCGTCACGGACTTGAACCGTGGACCAAAGGATTATGAGGCAAGTGGTGCCGTAGTTCAGGGGGGTTCAACCACTATCAATCTTGCTGCTTTTCCCCTTGTAGGGCGTGCCATTTCTGGCCCTTCTCCCTATCCTTACCTCTCATGGGGGCTACCCCAAATTCACCCCTGAATTTACCCCCACCAATACCCCGAGAGGTTGGATATGCAAGAGATTACACCCACAGAGGCCGCCGCCGCCATACGGCAAGCAAACGACGTTTTACGCCGCACCTTCATGACTGGCAATGTGATGCTGACCCAAGGCATTCGCGCCCTGCCGGAAACCACAGTTGCCCACATTCTTGATGCTGTGCAGTCCTTTGATGCTTTTGACCGTGGCAATGACCCGCACGGCGAGCATGACTACGGACGGCTGCAAGTTGACGGCGAAACGGTCTGCTGGAAGATTGATTACTTTGATGCTGACCTGCGCTATGGGTCAGAAAACCCGGCTGACCCTTCGATAACCCGACGCGTGTTGACCATCATGCTGGTCAGCGAATACTGAGGGAGCAGATCATGGCAAGCATAAGATTGACCGCCGTTGCAGTGGGAAAGCTGCTCCCTCCTGCCACGGGCAGAACAGATGTTTACGACGCAGAAGTACCCGGCTTGGTGCTGCGCATTTCAACCAGTGGGGCCAAGAATTGGAGCTTCACTTACCGGGTGGCTGGACAGCCGCGCCGCTTGACCATTGGAGCGCATCCGGGCGTTTCGTTGAAGCTGGCCCGTGACCGTGCCCGCGAAGCTCGGGCCGCTATCCAGCGCGGGGAAGACCCTGTAGCCGACAAGAAGGCCGAGCAACGCGAACGGGAGCTGACGGGCTTTGAATCCTGCGCCAAGGACTTTGTTGAGAAGTACGCCAAGCGCACACAGCGCACATGGAAGGCGACCGAAAGCAGCTTGATGCGCCATGCCGTGCCTGTGTGGGGAGATAGACCAGTGAAGGACATTCGCCGCCGCGATGTTGTGGACTTGCTGGATCGCATCGCGGCCAAAGCCCCCTATGAGGCAAACCATCTACGCGCCTACTTGTCGCGCATGTTCAAGTGGCTGATTGAACGCGAGGTTATCGAGGTCAGCCCCATTGCTGGCGTGTCTCGCCCATTGAAGCCACAAGCCCGTAGCCGCATCCTGACCAGCGAGGAACTGGCGGCATTGTGGAAGGCAACCGACAAGCTGGGCGGCGCGTTTGGGGCCTGCACCAAGCTGCTAATGCTGACGGGCGTTCGACGGGATGAAGCGGCATTGCTGCGCTGGGATGAACTGGATGGGCAGTGGGCCAAGTTGCCAGCTACCCGCATGAAAGCAGGGCGCGACTTCAAAGTGGCGCTGTCCCCAGCTGCGCTGCAAGTTCTGGAGGTCATGCCGTCGCTGGGCGAGTTTGTTTTCACGACCAATGGCCGCACCGCCATATCGGGGTGGAGCTATGCCAAGCGCAAGATTGATTCGCTGATGGCCGAGGAATTGGGTTCGCCCGTTGCAGACTGGCGGCTGCATGACCTACGCCGCACCATGGCCAGCGGCCTTGCCATGCTGGGCTTCCGTGCCGAGGTGATAAAGCGGGTGCTAGGCCATGCCGCCAACGCCAACGACGTGACGGCGGTTCATTACAACTGGCACAACTACGATGCGGAGGCTTTGGATGCGGTAGCCGTGTGGGCAAAGCATGTGGCGGCTCTGACCACAGGGGCAGCGCCTGAGCCACTCGCGCCAGCCTTGCCAGCGGAAGAACTGGAACTGCTTTCGGCATGACCAGACAAAACAAAAGGCCGACGAATCGGCCTTGTGCTGGGTGAAGGTGGGTGTTTATAGGGGAATGCCTGCCTCCTTCAATTCTTGGGCAGCCTTGCGGGCAGCCTCTGCAACTTCATTCAAACCCCATGCCTGCAACTCATCACGGCGAGTAGCAAAGGCAGGCAGCATGAAGCCGGGCAGCGGGAACTCGAACACATAGCGGTCAGTAAAACCGCTGGCGGGCTGACCGGGGCGAAGCATTGCGCGAACAGCTTCCAGCGCCTTGGAGTGACCCAGCAGGCGAAGCAGCGCAGCGCGGGCAGCCACCACAGCGTCGATATATTCATCGGCCACATCATCGGCAGCGCCAAGGATGGCAGCTTCCCGGCAGCCGTTCACATTGTCTTGCGCCCGTTGAAAACCGGCATGGGCAGTGGCATAGCGTTGGTTGACGATGTCAAGCTGACGCTCCAGTTGTTCGATGATGAGCGCGGCGCTTTGAGCTTGAACGCCTGCATCGCTGGCGGCCTTGGTAGCGGCTGCAACTTCGGCATCCGTCGCTTCGCCGAAATAGCGCTTCGCTGACAGTTCAGCGGCCAGCGTACTGGCGGCTTCCGCTTGTGCCCGGATGGTGCGTTGTTCGTTGATGCCCTGCTGAATCTTGGCCGATGCGTCGGACAGCCCTTGCAGTCCTTGTGCCTCAGTTTGGGCGGCGGCTTGCGCCTCTTTCAGATTGTTGATGATGGCTTTGTCCATGATGATTTCCTTTCAGTTGTTGGGTTAGCGAACGAAGTGGCGCACCATCAGCGCGGCGACTTCATTGGGGCGGTGCTGCATCAGCACCTTCATTGCGTCGATAGAGTTGGAGACCTTCTGCACCGACTGGCGGGCTACTTTGGTTAGCGTGGAAGCGGGTGAGGCTTTGCCCACAGTCAGCTTGTTTGAAACGCCGTGCTTCTTGGCCCATGCGGATGCCTCGGCATTGGTGACGGGTTGAATGACCAGCAGGGCCAGACCGCCGTTAATGGCTTGCTTGAGCAGGAAATAAGTGGGGCCGGGTGCCTTGATGTGATCCAGCATCGCTTCGGGCGCGGGGTCATAAAAAAGGGCTTCGGTGTCGGGCGTTGCTTGCCCCTTGCCGCCGCTGGTGTCGTGGATCAGGGTTGCGCGGCTGGTGCTGTAGGCCACACCGTTCACGACTTGCGTAATCTGACGGCGCGGCGCGATTAGCTGCTTTTGCACTCCCGCTGCTCCCGGCTTGCTGGAAATGCCTTTGGTCAGCGCAACGCCGTTGGCCTTTGCCCATTGCGCCGCTGCCTTGTCGCTGATCGGCTCAATTCCGAATAGCATCGTCGGCCCCATAGGCTTGGCATTGACCAAGAAGTAGCAGGGGAAGGGTTGAACGTCTGCGCTGCTGGCATGGTCGATTGGGTTTGCCACACGCTCGGGGCGTGCGTCGTAGTAAAGGGCTTGGCCTTTGCCGTTGTCGGCAACTAGCTTGGCCCGCATGGTGCTGTATTGCACCCCGTCAATAAGTTGGATGACCTCGCGCCGCTGCTGCGGTGCGGATAGCGCTTTGATGATGCTCACAATAAAAACTCCTTCAGGCATGAGGCGACAAACGCGCCCTAAATAGGCCAAAACTTCCGCGTTTGGCGAGTGATTGGATTAGCAATCAGGTGGCCAACCGGGGAAACTCCAGCCCCCATAACGAGTTACCTCCTGCCATCCTTTGTGGGGGTGTCCCTAGGGGTAAAAAATGGCCCCGGAACCGGCAATGGAACCGGGGCCAACCCGAAGGAGACAGTCACATATGAGCGGAGGCAACTGTCAATTTGGAGTATCAATAAGAGCCTTTGAAATGGCACGATGCGGGGATCAAGAAAAATAGAGCCAGCATTACTGACCCAATGGGATCATCCTTTTGACAAGCCAAATTTGTTGGCATGAATTAAGGCGCTGACCTCATCAGCAGAAATGGAAAAGGATCATGTCAGTACAACGATCAAATGAAAGGATGCTGGCCTTTCGAGATAAACAAGCTATTGCGCTGGATATGCGCCGCAAGGGCCATATCCTTAGCGAGATTGGCGCAGTCCTCGGCATTGACCGGACTTCTACCGTCAGCAAGCTGATTCAAAAAGCCATGCGCGAAATCGTCCGCGAACCTGCGGAAGAAGTGGTGCAGATGGAATTGGATCGACTAGATACCATGTTCGTGAAGGCATACGAACGGGCAGCGGATCAAGAGAAGCCGCTCAACAAGGAAGCCGTGGATACCTGCCTGCGCATCATGGAACGCCGCGCCAAGCTGCTGGGCATTGACAAACCCACCAAGGTCGCCAGCACTGACCCCACTGGCGAGCAAGCTGCGCCAGCGGTGCAGTTTTATATCCCCTCCAATGGCCGCGACTAATGCGGGGGAGTGCCAGCTTGATTCTTCGTCTTGATACTTCGCTCATGCGCTGGGGGATTGGCCCCCAGCCAAGCGAAGGAGATCAAGATGAAAGCATATTCCACCAAGTCAACGGCACGTCGCGCAGCCAAGCAGCAATTCGGCAGCGATGCCATTGAAGGCCAGCACTTCGAGCTGGTCACCGTAGGCGAGCAATTCGCCTTTCGGGCGTTGGTGTCCACAGTGGCAGAGGAAACGCCAGCCGCCGAAGCGGTAGCCCCTGAACAAGAAGCCGCCCCGTCAGTCGATGACGCGGAAGCAGAAGCGGGCCAGCCTGCCCCAGCCTCTGACGACGAGGCAATGCCAGCCCCCGCGACAGACAGCAAGCCGCGCAACAAGTCAACAGTAGCCTCGCCAGTGCGGCAGGTATGGGCCATCGCGGACAGTATGCCCGGTGCAAAGCGCAAAGACATTGTTGCCGCCTGCGTCGAACAGGGCATTGCCTTCTTCACTGCCCGCACCCAATACCAAAAGTGGAACCAAGCACGACGCGCTGAAACTGCCCAAACTGACGGGCAGGAATGACCCGGCCCACTCCCGCAAAATCGCCCCTTTACGGGCTTACAAAGCCCATGCCCTACCCAGCCCATATGGCTGGGCCTTGTAAGCCCGTAGGGGGCCGTTAACCAAGCCCTAGGGGGCGTTATGGGCAAGGCCATGGCGGGCTTTTGGGGCTTTGGGCTGGTCGAAAATTCGTGGGGATTACCCCCAGTTACACCCCTTGGCGCAATGGGCCACCCGCAGGCCGTTGATTTACATGGAGATTTTTTGCAAGGCCATGTGACTATCTATCCGGTATCCAAATTTCAGGCAATTTTCTGGCTGACGGCGCTCCTCAATCAATAACACCGTCCAACATCGGCACCAGCTGGAATGTTCGGGACTTGATGCTGGTCTTGTCATAGGCAATGCCCTCCAACTTTTTAGAGCATCGCAACTCGCTGGTCAGGAGTTCGCTAAAGAAGCCTGCTAAATCGGTTTCAGGAAGGCCAGCAACTGACGCGCAAAAATCCAACGATTCATTGTGTGAGTAAAACAGACCGGGAACCGTTCGATGCTTTGATGCCACCATGCCATAGCGCAGGTACGGATAAATCTGCTTGTGCTTTTTGGCCTTCGCGCTGTAGGTCAAAACATCATGGGTCGTGATTCCGGTTTTGAACTCCATGACCACACGGGGAATGAGAATGTGCTTTTCTGGTGCGTCAACCAATGGCCTTTTTTCAAAAACGCAAAGGTCAGTCTCAAAGGCAGAGTTTCCGCGTGTGGGCTTCCGAATATCTACACGGATAGCCAATTGGTCATCAACATTGATCCGGTACAAAAGCACTGCACCCCGATCAATTTGGTATTGGGCAGCAGGAAATAGCTTCCCAGCGACTTCGTGCGCGACACTGACAAACTCATCTTCTGCGGCCATTACGTTGCATCACCTCGATCTGAAAATCCCAGTGTGCTGGGATGACTCAGACGCGACTCTACACGACATTTATCCCAGTGCATTGGGAGGGCCATGTTGGATGTTTCGGTCGCGTTTGGAAAGGTGTTGCTCCGCTTGAGGAGAGAACGCGGCTTGTCTCAAGAATCCCTTGCAGGCGAGGCCGACTTACAGCGCAAGTACATCAGCTTGCTGGAGAAGGCGGAATACCAGCCAAAAATTTCAACGGTCTTCCGCTTGGCCGAGGCACTTGGCCAGTCACCAGCGGAATTTGTCGCGCTGATTGACGCAGAGCGCAAAGCTGGCAAGTGACCTGTCCACAGGTGTTCCCTGCATTGGGGTTCACCTTTCCGCATTCGCTGCCTCGTCGCACTCGGCTGCCGCCGTCACTCTTTGACTCATGGCCGAAAAATGAGAACTTCCCCCCGTCCCCCCTTTTGCCCCCCTTTTTGTCCCCCCTCCCTTTTTGCCCTTTTCCCTATATAAATAAGGAGGTTATATATAAGTAGGGGGACAAAGGGGACAAGGGTATATGGCACGGTTTTTTTATCGTGTTATGACTCCTTCTCCCCTTTTTGTTTTTTCTTGTCCCCCTTGTGCCCCGGGGGGCGGGGGGGGGGGGGTTGCGCGGGGAGTTGGTGGGGGGGGGGGGGGTTGGGGGGGGGGGGGGGGGGGGGG